>JAKMFK010000225.1 GCA_022425465.1 Bacteroidia bacterium
CTTTATTTTCAGTCATTACGATTGGCTCAGCAAGACGGAGATTACAGCCAGGCAGATAATTTATTGGAGAGTGTTTATGGTTTTCAAAAGAAATTTGGGAGCGAAGTACTGCCCTCTGAGGACAAAGTAAAGGCAGAAATACTTTACAATAAATACGATATTTTTAAGAAACTCTACAGCTGGTATATTTACGCTGGCACCCTCTTTTTTGTTATTCTCATTGTACAAATATTTAAATCAAACAGATTAATTTCATGGCTGGTACAAGCATTTAAAATCATCCTACTTCTGTTGTTTATTCTCCATACTGGAGGATTGGCAGCTCGTTGGTTTATATCGGGCCATGCACCCTGGAGTGACGCATACGAATCCATGATTTATGTGGCTTGGGCAACTCAGTTTTTCGGGTTGGTCTTTGGAAGAAAGTCAACACTTACTATGGCCTCAACAGCCTTTGTTGTTGGTATGATACTGATGATTGCACATTGGAACTGGATGGATCCAGCCATTGCTAACTTACAACCTGTTTTGGACAGCTATTGGCTGATGATACACGTAGCAGTAATTGTGGGAAGTTACGGTCCTTTAGCACTGGGGATGATTATAGGTGCTGTTTCATTGCTATTAATGATTATTGCCTCAACAAAAAATAAAAAGAAAATCAATCTTCAAATTAAAGAACTCACTATCATTAACGAGCTCGCGCTGACAGTTGGACTTATCATGCTTACTATTGGAAACTTTTTAGGCGGTATGTGGGCAAATGAAAGTTGGGGCCGTTATTGGGGATGGGATCCTAAAGAAACCTGGGCATTAATAAGCATAATGGTTTACGCTTTTGTGATACATATGCGCTTGATTCCAGGCCTACGTGGTCCTTGGATTTTTAATTTGATGAGTGTGGTTGCCTTTGCTAGTATTTTAATGACCTTCTTTGGTGTCAATTTTTATTTGGTTGGTCTCCATTCTTATGCTAGTGGTGATAAAATCATTACCCCCAACTTTGTATATTATTCTATAGTCGTTGTGGCAGTATTGGCATTGTTATCTTTCTTTAGGTCAAAAAGGTTAGAGGCCTAGTATCGTCTTTTTAAAGGCATAATAATTACCCTTATCAACTTAAATTTACAAGATGAAATACAGCCCCTTTTTCCAAATACTTTTCTTTTTGTTTTTAACACTTTCTTGCGACAAGGGGGAACCTTCAAACCTTGGTACAGAAGCCGAAAAATGGGCTTCCTATGGCTTTAGTAATTACGACTTCACTCTACAAATCAGCTGTTTTTGTATAGTTGATTATACTCAGCCAAAGCGAATATTGGTCCGAGACAACAAAGTCATTAGTGTAGCAGGTATTCCCTTTGGAGAGCTAATTGACAGTTCTTTTCGTACAATCGACGGTTTTTTCTTTTATATAGATGAGCAGCGCAAACTCAATCCAATGGTTGAAGAGATTCAATATGACGATGAATACGGATTTCCTTCGTACATTTATTTTGACATTAGCGAAATGATTGCGGATGAAGAAATTGGATATACATTGACGGATTTCGTCCCTTATTAATTTTACAAACATGGATTTAGCAAAAAGAAAAAAAACCAAAATAAACTGGTTACTGTTCTCAGTTGGAGGAATGTTGCTTTTAGGCTTAGGCTTGTCTCTTTTGGGAGAGGCAATTATTTTTAAGTCCAAAAATGATTTCGATTGGTTTTATTGGGGCACTGGTGCACTCGCCACTTTTAACGCAGGCATTGGCCTTATTGGAGAGGCAATTATAATGAAAGTAAAGCTTGAATCTTAAAGAACACTTTTTTATTTAAAAGAAGCGATAAACTCGTCTTCATCACTTCCTTTTTGAATTTGTTCAAAAGAATGATTGATAACATCTTCTGCCTCTTCATGTGGAAAACCGAGTCCAATGATCAATCGATTCATAATTTTTTTCTCTGCCTGATCAGCTATTTTATCAGCAAAAACCATTCTGGCAAGATCGTAAAGTCTTTCTAAACGTCTTTGTTCAGTTGATGGAGGGTTGATGGGGTAGTTGTCTAAATTGGCTTTTATGGTCTCAACTTCCTGTTCTTCAATTTCTAAATTAATGGCCGTCCGGTTGATAAAGGCTTCTTCTTCTTTGGATATAACACCATCTGAAAGGGCAATTCTTACAATAGAAGCAAAGTGATCTCTGTTTCGTTGTTTAAATCCAGATGAATACAAATTTGAAAAGGACATAGTATATAAATTTCACCAAATATAAAAAATGGAAACGTCAAAGAGTTTTATTTTTGATTGTAATTTTAACAAAAATTGATCTTCAATGAAACCCGTAAAAGTTTTAAAAAATCGATCTGATATTGGTGCC
>JAKMFK010000250.1 GCA_022425465.1 Bacteroidia bacterium
GTTCCAATAATTTTGGAGCCAAAGGAATTTGCTCAAGTTGTAAGATTATGAGCATCCGAAATGTACCTGAAGGAGACGAAAGGGACAAAGACGTGGCTAATGGCATCCGATATGCTGTTGACAATGGGGCTAAAATTGTAAATATGAGTTTTGGGAAAGGGTATAGTGATTTTCCTTTAGCCGTTAAAGAAGCAATCCAATATGCAGCGAGCAAGGATGTATTGCTCGTTCATGCTGCAGGAAATGATGGTAAAAACAACGACAAATCAGACAATTTCCCACATGATTTTAACGATGCCTTTCCCAATTGGATAGATGTGGGAGCAAGTAATTGGAGGTCGGGATCAATAGCTTTAGCTCCATTTTCCAATTATGGAAAATCAGAAGTAGACCTATTCTCACCTGGTGTTGACATATATAGCACAACCCCTGAAAATCAATATGAAGCCTATGATGGGACAAGTATGGCAAGCCCAGTAGTTTCTGGAGTTGCCGCTTTTGTTTGGAGCTACTATCCAAGTCTGTCTGCCTCTCAACTTAAAGATATCATTCTTCAGAGTTCTGTACCTATCAAAGGCAGGGTGAAAATACCTGGAAGCAAAAGAAAAACAAGAGCTCATAAACTTTCTAAAACAGGTGGTTTGGTAAATCTTCCAAATGCTCTTCGACTAGCTGAAAAAACAATCGCTCAACCGTAATCTAATGCAAAAAATTCTCGTATTTGTTTTATCAGTTATTATCATATCATGTGGTTCTCCCAAAACAACTGTGGATGAAATCATCATTGCAAAAAAAATATATGTGTGTGACAGTTTATTCTCAACTGCCGAGGCAATTGCCATATCCAATAACAAAATAGTAGCATGGGGCAGTAAAGATGATATTACCCATAAATTTACTACGCAAAATCATACATTACATGATGGCTATATCTACCCTGGATTTATTGATGCTCATTCACATTTCTATGGATACGGCGTCACCCTCAATAAAGTCGATTTAAGAAATACATTTAGCTTAGAAGATGTAGTTAACAAGACGGTCGAATTTGCCAAATTAAACAATGACTATTGGATAACAGGACGTGGATGGGATCAAACGGACTGGACTCAAAAAGGAAGTATTTCAAATAACTTACTAAACATCTATTTCCCAGATAGACCTGTCTTCATTAAGCGTATAGACGGCCATGCTGCTATTGCAAATAGAAAAGCTCTTGAACTTGCTGGTATCACGAATAAGACATCGGTTGAGGGAGGCATAATTGAACATAAAAATGGCATGCTGACTGGACTTCTGACCGATAATGCAATGGAATTAGTTGACGGTGTAATCTCCAAACCAAGTCGATCAAGCCAAATTTCTGCCCTTCTAAAAGCTCAGGAAAATTGCCTAAAAGCTGGGCTTACTACTGTTACTGATGCAGGACTTGACTTGAACACTATCCAACTAATTGATAGCCTTCAACAATCAGGTGATTTAAAAATCAGATTATATATCATGGCTAATCCTAGTCATGAAAATTTTAACTATTTCAAAAAAAATGGAGCAATTATTAAGCCTCAACTTCAAGTATCCTCCTTCAAAATTTATGCTGATGGTGCCTTGGGATCAAGAGGAGCAAAACTAAAAGAACCCTATTGCGATAAAGATAATTTCACCGGTGTATGGGTGACCAACCCCAAAACCATTGATTCTTTATGTCAACTCATTTTATCCATGAATTTTCAAGCTAATACGCATTGTATTGGAGATAGTGCAAATAGGAAAGTACTCGAAATTTATGGCAAGCATCTTAAGGGTAAAAACGACCATCGTTGGAGGATTGAACACGCACAAGTTGTTTCGCCATCTGACCGGAATTTATTTGTAGATTATTCAATCATCCCAAGCGTGCAACCTACCCATGCAACAAGTGACATGAACTGGGCTTCAGATCGGATTTGCTCTCATCGTATGGATGGTGCATACGCATACCGAAGTCTACTAAAACTCAACCATTACATACCTCTTGGAACTGATTTCCCAGTTGAAGATATCTCGCCCTTAAAAACCTTTTATGCAGCTGTTTATCGTCAAAATGAAAAAAATAAACCTATCGGAGGCTTTATTATGGATGAATCCTTGTCTCCCAAAGAAGCATTATTAGGCATGACAAGATGGGCAGCAAAAAGTAATCGAATGGAACAAAATATAGGTTCGCTTGAAAAGGGTAAGTTGGCCGACTATGTTGTTCTCGATCAAAACATCCTTTACGATCGATACATGATGGATACAAAGGTGATTAAAACTGTATTGGCAAATTAGAAGTGATTACCTCGCACTTCTCGCTACAAAGCTTCGAGTAACTGGACCGGTATAGATTTGACGAGGACGACCAATGGGATGTTTGTCTTCCATCATTTCTTTCCATTGTGCAATCCAACCTGGAAGTCTTCCTAAAGCAAATAATACCGTAAACATTTCAATTGGAAATCCCATTGCTCGGTAGATTATTCCTGAATAGAAATCCACATTTGGAAATAACTTTCGCTCAACAAAATAGGGATCGTTAAGTACAACCTCTTCCAATTTTTTGGCAATTTCTAATGTAGGATCATTAACTCCGAGTTTTGCTAGTACTTCATCAGCTGATTTTTTGATAATCTTAGCTCTTGGATCAAAATTTTTGTATACGCGGTGACCAAATCCCATAAGTCTAAATGGGTCGCTTTTATCTTTTGCTTTATCAATATACTTTTGAGCATCACCACCGTCTGCGTGTATAGCTTCAAGCATTTCTATTACTTTTTGATTGGCTCCACCATGTAATGGTCCCCAAAGAGCAGCAATACCCGCACTAATTGAAGCATATAAATTTGCATGAGAAGAACCCACTAATCTTACCGTTGAAGCAGAACAATTTTGTTCGTGATCAGCATGTAATATCATAAGCTTGTTCATTGCACTTACAAGCACTGGATCAATATGATAATCCTCTGTAACATGCTTAAACGTCATATTCAAATAATTCTCGACATAGTTGAGATTATTTTGAGGATATACCAATGGATGTCCAATTCTATTTTTAGAAATCATAGCACAAATCGTTGGCATTTTAGCAAGCAATCGAGTAATTGTTCGCATTCTAGCCTCATCCCCTGAATTAGGATCTAAACTCTCTGGATAAAACGAAGACAACGATGATATCATTGCAATAAGCTGACCCATTGGATGAGAACCTGTGGGCCAAGCATCAAAAATATTTTGGATATCTCCATTAACAAGCGTGTGGTATGTTATTTCAGTGTTCCATTTTTCATATTCCTCCTCATTAGGCAACTCACCATTGATCAATAAATAAGCAACTTCTAAAAAATCTGCTTTTTCTGCCAACTCCTCAATTGAGTACCCTCGGTGTCTCAAAATTCCCGCTTCACCATCTAAATAGGTAATATTACTTGAAGTACTCCCTGTGTTTTTATATCCAAAATCCAAGGTAACAGCACCTGTCTCAGCCCTTAATTTGCTAAGGTCTATACCTAACTCATTTTCTGATCCAACGATTAGAGGTAATTCCGTTTCTTTTCCGTGTATATTTATTTTTGCTGTTTCAGACATAAGTAAATTGAGCTATAATTCAAATTAACAATGGTGCAAAATTACGCTTTTACGCCCTATTTTAAAAGTAAGCCGCTTAATTATTTCAGTTATTTATAGTTTAGTTTTGTTCTTTATTATAACTTAAAATCATGTCTGAAAAACTAGTTGAAATCATTGATGGGTTAAATAGTAAAGCTGCTCTTAAGCAGCACGTCTACAGAAATACACTAACCGTTTTCGAGCAGTTTAAAAAGTGTGCTACTGAAATTGCTAATAAACTCACACCTCAAGTTGTCTCAAAAGATAAAAGTTTGGAAGTGGAACTCAAAGAAATTAGTGCGTTTGAATTCCACTTGAAATTTAGCGGTGATACGATTGCATTCATCATGCACACCAATGTATTTTCTTTCCCTCCAGAACATGAAATAAGCAAAACATCCTACGTTAATGAGGCTCCAGATCGTGGATATTCTGGGATGATTCAGGCATACAACTTTTTATCTGATTCCTTAAAGTACCAAAGATTGGGCGATATTGGTTATCTGCTTGCAAGAATATTCATCAATTGTGAAGGTAATTTTTATGTAGATGGTCAACGTCAATTGGATTTCCTATTCAAGGATTTTAACAAACAAAAAATCGACAATGAATCCATTATTAAGATAATTGAACAGACCATGTTGTACGCTCTTGATTTTGATCTTTACATCCCTCCTATGGATAATATGAAAGAAATGACTGTTCAAGAGAAAGATTATTTCAACAACCCTAGGGGGTTTGCTACAGGGAAAAGGTTAGGGTTTAAAAAAAATTAATCAGGTGGATTTAATTCCATCCACTCTACCCCTTTAGCTGTAGCTTTGAATGAGCTATCTTTCATCTTATCACTATCGTAAATCCATGAAAGACTAACATCAGCGTTACTTGCAACCAATAGCTTATAATGGATTAGATTCTTGATAGCATCAGCTATTACACTTTGCTTGTTTTCCAACTTACATTCATCTACTAGTGTATTGAATGTCTCTGGGAATAAACAGGCTCGTAATATCTCCATTTCTAAATCTGGCAATTCTATCATTTGATAACTCTCGCTTTCCATTTATAACTTACAATTTGCGATAAGGGTGGCAATATAGTCATATATAGCACGTGAAATGGCTGCCCTAATAATATTAACCAATAACCATTTTTTACGCCCATGAAATGCTCATATTTAGAATAAAAGTTTAACTCTGATATTGTTTTAATTAACCATAAAAAAAATGCAGCTAATGCACCCCATTTTGAGAAAGAAAGCAATGATCCTAAGATTACAAAATTGAATAGCCAAATACCAATCATAAGAAATGAATTAAACCTAGAATCATAATCGCTATTTTTACTTGCCCAACGTAAACGTTGATTCCAAAAGAAAGTCAGACTTTTGGGTCCTTCCGTCTCTACTAAAGCTTGCTTGTTCTTACAAAATTGAATACTATTTTCATGAAGTCTAAATGCACTCTGAAGAAGAAAAACATCATCCCCACTTGCTTTGTTATAATAAAGATCTGCATTAGCAACCACACTTCGCCTGTAAGCCATATTTGCACCATTGCACATCAATGGTTTACTCCAGCTTATATGGGCTGCTCCTATTGCTATCAAAGACATAAAATCGAGTGCAACTAATTTTTGCCAAAAATTCTTTGTTTCTAAAAAAACAACTGGACCACTCACAAAATTTATCGCTGGATCATTAAATGGATCCAACATCAATTGAAGCCATCCCTGAGGTAACACACAATCAGCATCTGTTTGAAAGAAGACATCTCCTTTCGATTTTTTCCAACCTAACTCAATCGCTGACTTCTTCCCCTGCTTCTCGTTTAAATGATATATTGAATAGGGTAATTCGCATGAACTTAATAAATCACAACTGGAGTCTGAAGAATGATCGTTAATGAATATTACCTCTACACTAATATCATTTATATCAAGCTGATTTAATGACTGAATTAATCGTGGTAATGCATGGCTTTCATTTCTAAATGGGATTAAAATAGATACAGAAGTATTCGGTTTCCTTGACAAAGGAATTTTTTCAATATCCTGAATTTTATCCCACAGAGTACCATACTGTCTGAGTAGCAAAAGGTAGAAAATTGCTAGAATAAAAATCAACAAGAGATAACCTATCATCATTCTTTTATAAAATTGGAAATGAACAGAAAAAATGCTCCAATAATTCCAGGCAAAATCAGATTAATTACCCATAAACATGTGACTGATTGAACTATAGCCAAGTTTGATAAATATCCCCCAAATAACAAACTACAGACACCCACTCTAACACCAATATCTGATATGGCTGGAACTGGAACAATACTTTGCATTAGAAAAGCTATTGGGACTAGCCAGAAAAAATAAATAGACAATGAAAAGTCTGAAAATAATTGTAATAAGATAAATAGTTGAACTGTAAACACACTATACCTCAAAAATGAATATAGAATTACTCGCCCATAGACTGAAAAATTATAGTGTTGAACTAACTTAAAAAACAATGTAATCTTGTTAGGAAATAAATCACCTACTAGTTTTAATATTCTTTTTGAAAATAAAAGAAAGGCTAAAAGTGAAACACATAGAATAATGGCCAAAGTGAAAGAGGCTTGATCTAGCCAATCACCGTAAAAATCATAAAAGACATACACAATAAAAATACTAAAAAGACCTAATCCATATGTCATCAACACTTGAGCAAGATTACCTGCAACCGTAGCAATTGTAATCTTAAGTGGATGAGTACCCTTAAGCAAAAGACTTCGACCAATGTATTCTCCTGATCTTGCAGGGGTAAAATTACTTATTGCCATTCCGCCTAGCACCGTAAAGAATGATTTTATTTTAGTTAAACTACTAGATTGCAAGAGTAATTTAAATTTTATAGCTTCAAAATTCCAATTCAAGACAACTAGTAAGAATACGCCTGTAAAAACAAATGGATAAGTATTGAATGCAGATAGAAACATAGGTACGAACTCACTTTCCCAATCAATTTCTATAATTGATCGATAAAAAAAAACAAGTGATAAAATACTAAAAACCCATTTCAACACTGAATACACATTGTTATAAGCTTTATCTTTCATTTTTTGGATAGCGTGTTAGTAATCTATAGATGAGTTAGGGTTAACTTTGTGGTTAATCGTGGCGAAAGATAACACTTACGATAAAATAATCTTAGGCATAGACCCCGGCACCAATATTGCTGGATATGGTATAATTGGTATAAAAAAGAATCAACTAAATTATATCAGCATGGGAATTTTTGATTTACGGTCAGAAATTAACCATGCCATGAAACTCCAATCCATATTTGACCAATGTACTAAACTGATTGACTCTTATTTGCCAGATGAATTTGCTATTGAAGCACCCTTTTATGGTAAAAATGCTCAAAGTATGTTGAAGCTAGGTCGTGCTCAAGGGGTAAGTATGGCAGCTGCCCTTAACCGTAATATCCCCATATTTGAATACGCACCGAGAAGAATCAAACAAAGTGTAACTGGAAGAGGAACAGCTACTAAAGATCAAGTAGCAGGAATGGTTAAATCACTTTTGGATCTAGAAACACTACATTCAAAGTTTGACGCTACAGACGCTCTAGCTATTGCTATATGCCATTATTTTTCATACAAGCCTGGTCAAGACAACAACACAACAAAATTTGATAGTTGGAGTAGTTTCGT
>JAKMFK010000273.1 GCA_022425465.1 Bacteroidia bacterium
ATTTTCTTAGATGAAGTAGGTGAGCTTCCTTTAGAAACGCAAAGTAGATTGCTTCGTGTGCTCGAAAATGGAGAATTTATTCGAGTGGGAAGTAGTAAGGTTCAAAAGACCGATGTTCGAATTATTACTGCAACTAATCGAGACTTGATTACAGAAGTTGAAAGAGATAAGTTTAGAGAGGATTTGTATTACAGGCTTGCTACTTTACCTATTGCAGTTCCACCATTAAGAGAACGACCTGGAGATGTTGCTCTTTTGTTTCAAAAATTTGCCTTTGACGCTTCAGAGAAATACAGAAATGAAATGATGGATCTTTCCATGGACGCCGAACAACTTCTAATGAATTATCGTTGGCCTGGTAATATTAGACAACTTAAAAATATAGCAGAACAAGTATCTGTGCTTGAGGAAGGGCCACACATTACTGCAGACATTCTTCGTAAGTATTTGCCCGAGCGAGCTGAAAATAATTTACCAGCCATATATAAAGAAAAAGGGAAGGAAAGTGACGTATCGGAGAGAGATATCTTTTACAAGGTGCTGATTGATCTTAAAAAGGATGTGTCAGAACTCAGAAAGGTAGTTTTTGGGATGTTAGAGGGATCAGAAACATCTGAGGAATTTATTGAAACAAATAAACCGTCCATTACGCGGTTTATTCCTCAAGAATCGAATCAACCGGATACATCAGATTTTATATCAAATAGTCCTAATGACGCAGAGGAAATGTATCAGCATGTGGTTATTGAGGATAAAGATTCTGTGGGTGAACATGAGGTTTTATCATTGGAACTGAAGGAGGAAGAGTTGATCAGAAAAGCGTTACTAAAAAACAACGGAAGACGAAAGAAAGCAGCCAAAGAGCTTGGAATATCAGAGCGTACCCTTTACAGAAAAATAAAGCAATATGAAATTGAAAATTAACACATGGATATTTTCAGGATTGCTTTTAGCTATTGTAACACTTCAATCATGCGGGTTTTATTCGTTTTCAGGGACAAGTATTCCTCAAGAAGTGAAGACCTTTTCGGTTAGTTATTTTGAGAATAATGCCCCAATTAACTCACCACTTTTGAGTCAGACCATTACTGAAGGGCTAAAGCAAAAGTTTATTTCAGAGACCAATTTGAGTATTGAAGAACAGAATGGAGACTTTGACTTTTCTGGTGAAATTACGTCGTTCACGGTGACTCCAGTTTCTGCACAAAGCACAGATAATGCTCAATTAAATCGACTAACCATTCAGGTAGCAGTCAAGTTGGTGTGTGCCTCAGATGATAAAATATCATTTGAACAAACTTTTTCAAACTTTCAAGATTTTGATGCAAATGTAAATTTTAGTGATGTAGAAAATGATTTAGTAGAAGAAATATCCTCAATGTTGATACAATCAATTTTTAACAAAGCAGCAATTAATTGGTAGACTATAAAATCAATATATCAAATTTAGTTAATCAGCCTCATGTGATTAATGAGTCTGATGTTAAAAGTCTTGAAGACTTATCCAAAGATTATCCTTGGTGCAGTAGCTATCAGATTTTATTAGCCAAGGGATATGCGAACCAAGAATCATATTTGCAGAATAAACAACTTAGAATTGCCTCTACCTATACTGGAAGCCGAGAGCAATTGTTTTTCTATTTTCATAAAAACCAAGAACAAGATGCATCTGTTGTATCTAATCTGGAAGAATTGGCTATTAAAAAACCAAATGAAAAGCCATCAGCACCATCTCCTCAGAAGAAAAAGACAAATTCATCGGACAAAAAACCTAAATCATTAGTTTCTACAAAAAAAAGCTCACCAATCAATTTTGATGAAATAGTTACTTACAACCCCATTAAGGAACTAAAGCCCATTGAGCAGACAAGTAAACCTGATAAAGTTCGGATTCCAATTGAGCAAATACCATACAATCCTGAAAAAGAATTAGCTAAATTAATATATGATTCGGATCAAACGGAGGATAAGGATTTTATGTACTGGATTAATCATATTGATGAAGTTGGCAGTAGTAGTAAGAAAGTTAATAAGAAATCATCTAAAAAGATATCCCAAAAAGAAAATTCACCTGATCATGTTCAAGCTTTATTAGATCAGTTTTTAGCCACTAAACGTTCAAGACCCATTCAAAATAGAAGTTTTTATAATGCTCAAGACAAAGCAGAGGAGAGTGAAACAGATAAAATGAATATTGTGAGTGAGACATTACTGAATATTTATGTCAAACAAGGTCACTATGATAAAGCCATATTAGGTTATGAAAAATTAAGTTTGCAAAATCCTGATAAATCAGCGTATTTTGCCGCCCGAATTAAGGAAATTAAACAAACACAAAACGAATTATAAT
>JAKMFK010000210.1 GCA_022425465.1 Bacteroidia bacterium
TCGAGATAGCTCGAACTGTATTTTGTCCGAGGTGGGATTGCACTTCGAGTACTACTTTAGAACCATCGTCTTTGGTGACATGTAAAGAGTTGTAAATTTTAGGTAAAGTTGAACCTTCTTGGTCGAACGCTACGTCCACTACTGGTCCGATTATTTGTGAAATTTTTCCTGTGTTTGCCATTGTATTCGGCTATAATTTTTTTGTTGTGTGCAAATGTAAGATTTCCTACTATGTGGAGCTATTCTAAATAGAATTTATTTTTGATTTATACATCTGCACTGCGTTGTTCAATCCATAGTAAAGAGCATCACTAATGAGAGCATGGCCGATGGATACTTCTAGTGTGTTTGGGATTTCTTGTATGAAGTAGTCAAGGTTATCGAGATTAAGGTCGTGACCAGCATTAATTCCAAGTCCCAATTCAGTCGCTTTTATAGCGGCTGCTTTGTATGGGGCAATGGCTTCCTCTTTGTCATCATGATAGTTGGAAGCGTATGCTTCGGTGTAGAGTTCAATACGATCTGTGCCACATTCATGTGCAGCAGCAACTTGATTGGAATCAGGGTCTAAAAAAATGGATACTCGGATGCCTGCTTTTTTAAATTTTTGGATGATGGGAACAAGAAAATCTTGATGCTTGATGCAATCCCATCCAGCATTGCTTGTAATTACATTTGGGCCATCTGGAACAAGTGTAACCTGATCGGGTAAAATATTGAGTACCATATTGATAAATAGATTGCTAGGATAGCCTTCTATGTTATACTCTGTTTTGACAATACTTTTGAGTTGTTGAACATCCTCGCGAGTGATGTGTCGTTCATCAGGCCTCGGATGAATGGTGATGCCATCTGCTCCAAAATTTTCGATGGCTTCGGCAGCGTCTGGAATACTTGGATTTGTGCCTCCACGGGCATTTCTTATGGTTGCAATTTTGTTGATGTTTACGCTTAGTTTGGTCATGTTAATTAAAAACGTGTTTTAATTGAAGTGTAAAAGTATACTTTTTATTTCCTGATATTTCATTTAAACCAGAACCGATAACAAATTGTTCGTTAAAAAATTGGATTGGGGTATCGTGTTGGCTGTATCCATATTTAAATCAAAGCTGTGTATTTGATGGAGTAGTATATCGAAAAAGGGCATAAAATCGAATACCCGAATAAGCGTGATCGATAGTAGGCATGAAAAGTTTTGGATGGTTTGTAGCGAAGTTCTGTCCAGAGGTCAATCAAAATATTTCCTTTTTTGAAACTAAATCCGCATCCAATAATTTGATTGAGATTAACACCCATCCTTATTTTATACTGTTCTTTTATCATTTCGATACCCATGCTAACATTAAGGTTTTGATTGCTAGATTGCAATGCATCGATATAGTTAGAAATGTAATGGGATAGTTTATGTTTCATTCCCATACGGATGGTGGCAGGAAAGTTTTCTTTTGGGAAAACTATTGCCTGGCTTCGGTTGGGGTTTTCAATTTGAAAACCGATGAGGGTTTTAGGATTGATTTTATAGGACAGTCCAGCATTAAAAGTTATGATTTGATGATTTTGATAATACTGATTTTGAGAGCGGAAGTGATTATAATTAATAGTGACGCCACAAGCAAGTTTAGGTTGAATCTTTTTGGCAAAAGCAACGGCTATTTTTTGATTCGTAATTATCCCATTTTCTGCTTGATATGATAATCCTATTGCAGATTCTTTTAGCGAATAATTTCTAATGAGTAGTATTTTGGTATACTCATGTATTCTGAATTGATTTTGTGCATTTAAGGCAATACTAGATGGGGAAAATGCAAGGTTAGCTGCATTATACTCCATGCAAAAAGGTGAATTATAAGTAACCGATGACCTGCCAAACTGGAAGCTATTGCATCATGGGGAGGTTTGATAGCAAAAAGGGATGTGTAGGTAAAAAGGGTGATAATAAAAAAATAGAGTTTCTTCACCAAGCAAATTTATAATTCTTGCTTGAGTTGGGATAGAAATTGCCTCATTTTTTTGAGTTTTTGGATAATCTTTAAATTGTGATCTACTTTTTGTTTATCCACTTTTAGTTTTTCGATGGCACCTTGAATTGTGTATTTATTTTGTTTGACAAGTAGGTGGATTCTTGCAATTTGCTCAATATCTTTTTTGTTGTAGAATCGGGTTCCTTTGTCATTTCTTTTGGGATTAAATGAGGGGAATTCAGACTCCCAGTATCGCAATGTAGAGGGAGGAATATCAAAGTGCTCACAAACCTCGGTGAGATTATAATACAGTTTTTCGGGTGAGAGACCCATTAGTCGAAAGACTGATTAGGGTTGGAAGAAAGTTTAATAATTTCTTCATATTGTTCAGTTGTAAGGTCATTGTAGAAGTAGCCAATAGGATTTACCTGAACACCGTTTTTTGCAACTTCATAGTGCAAGTGTGGACCTGTTGATTTTCCTGTACTTCCAACTAAGCCAATTTGTTGTCCTCTTTTTACACGTTGTCCTTGTTTCACACTAGCTCTGCTCATGTGACCGTATAATGTAGTGTATCCATATCCATGATCAATTACAACGTGGGTTCCATATCCCCAACGTGATCGTTTAACCTTTTTGATGACCCCGTCACCAGTGGCATAAATTTTAGTGCCTCTTGGAGCAGAAAAATCGAGGCCTTTGTGCATTTTACGTGTTCGATAAATGGGATCAATGCGATATCCAAAACCGGACGCAATCCGTTTCAAATTTTTGTTGGATACAGGCTGTATAGCAGGAATAGATGCAAGCATCTTACTTTTGTTTTTGGCCATTTTGATGAGGTTTTCATATGATTCAATTTGGATCTTGGATTGGTTATCCATATTGTCCAACCGTTGGTGAAGTTTTTTAATTTTTTCACCATCTTTTAGTTGGTCTAAAGAGGTGTATTTGTCAATTCCACCTGTTCCAGCTTTTCGGATATCTTCATTAATCGGATCAGCCCCAAATATTTCACGATAAACGTTATCATCCATGGACGATAGTTCATCTAATTTGGACTGCATATCCATTGATTTTTTTTCTAAGAGTTTAATTTGAACTTCATAATCCGCGAGTTGATTTTCAAGAGCTTCCGTATTTTGTCCTTTGTTGACAATTAGGAAGCTTATTATACCGATTGTTATGGCAAGGGATATAAATCCAAATACTCGAGCGATTTGTGTCAAAAGCGTATTTGAAACTTTTTCATATTCAAGAGTTTCAGGATTAAATCTAAATTTCGTTTTACGCATTGTATTTTTGCCTACTTAATACAATGCAAAGATAAAAATATCTGACATTAATTATTAACAGTTATATCCAAAAGAATGACGGCACAAGACATAAGGAATACATTTTTAGCGTTTTTTGAAAAAAAAGGCCATAAAATTGTTGATTCAGCTCCGATTGTAATTAAAGATGATCCTACTCTGATGTTTACTAATGCTGGGATGAACCAATTTAAGGATGTCTTTCTAGGGAATCAGTCTCCAACGCATCCCAGAGTTGTTGATACGCAAAAATGTTTACGTGTCAGTGGAAAGCACAATGACTTAGAAGAGGTGGGAGTGGATACATACCATCATACCATGTTCGAAATGCTGGGCAACTGGAGTTTTGGAGATTATTTTAAAGAGGATGCAATTAATTGGGCTTGGGAACTCCTTACAGAGGTATATCAGTTGGATAAGGATAGATTGTATGTTTCCATATTTGAGGGTAGTAAACCAGATAATCTAGATTTGGATTCTGATGCGAAATCGATTTGGTTGAATCATGTTTCAGAGGATAGGATTATCCTTGGTGATAAAAAGGACAACTTTTGGGAAATGGGAGAGACTGGTCCATGTGGCCCGTGTTCTGAGATTCATGTTGACCTTAGGTCGGATGAAGAGCGATCAAAAGTAGATGGAGCTAGTCTTGTTAATGCGGATCACGAACAAGTAATTGAGGTGTGGAATTTGGTCTTTATGGAATATAGCAGAAAGGCTGACGGTAGTTTAGTTCCTCTACCTGCAAAACACGTGGATACAGGAATGGGTCTTGAAAGATTAGTACGAGCTGTTCACTCACAACAGTCTAATTATGATTCGGATTTGTTTATGGATACCATTCATGCTTTGGAAGAGATTAGTGGTTTAAAATATGGTAAAGATTCGAATGTAGATGTAGCTTTTCGTGTGGTTGCGGATCATTTGCGAGCAGTTTGTTTTGCTATTTCTGATGGGCAATTGCCAGACAATAATGGAGCGGGCTATGTTATCCGAAGAATTTTAAGAAGAGCGGTTCGCTATGGCTATAGCTTTTTAAAAATTGAATCGCCTTTTATTTATCGTCTTGTTGACGGATTTGTCGATAAATTTGAGGATGTCTTTGCTAATTTATCTTCACAAAAAGAATTTATTACCAAAGTAATAGAACAAGAAGAGAAGTCATTTTTGAATACGTTAAATAATGGCTTGAAGCTATTTGAAAATCATGCAGCATCTGAAGATAAGATGATATTAGGTAGCCACGCATTTGAATTGTATGATACATTTGGTTTCCCAATTGACCTGACTCAATTATTGGCTAAAGAAAAAAATATTGAAGTTGATATTAAGGGCTTTGAATTGGAGCTATCCAAGCAAAAAGATCGAAGTAGAGCTGATGCTAAAAAAGTAGCTGGAGATTGGGTTGAGCTTGTGGAAGATGATCATGAGGAATTTATTGGTTACGATTACACCGAGTCTGAGGTAATGATTACTCGATACAGAACTGTTGAAGTTAAAGGAAAGAAACAGTACCACCTCATTTTCAACTATACTCCATTTTATGCTGAAAGTGGAGGTCAAGTTGGTGATAAAGGAGTTCTTTTAGGAAAAGAGGATAGTCAAAAAATTGAAATAGTGGATACCCAAAAGGAAAACCAGCTGATTGTCCATATATTCAAAGAGCTACCCAAAAATTTAACTCAAAAGTTTGTTGCAAGTGTAAATTCGGATTATCGTAATTCAGTAACTCTAAATCATAGTGCTACTCATTTACTTCAAGCAGCTTTGAGACAAGTATTGGGAGATCATGTCACGCAAAAAGGGTCATTAGTTAATCCGAAACATCTGCGTTTTGATTTTTCTCATTTCCAAAAGGTTGAAAAAGAGGAGCTGGAAGCTATCGAGAAATTAGTTAACCAAAAAATTCGCTCGTCCATTACTTTGAGAGAAGACCGAAACATTCCATTTGATAAAGCAATTCAGCAAGGAGCGATGGCCTTGTTTGGTGAGAAGTATGGTGATACGGTTAGGATGGTCACATTCGATCAGGATTTTTCAGTTGAATTGTGTGGTGGAACTCACGTAAGTAATACTGCTGAAATTGGAAGTTTTAGAATCGTAAGTGAAGGAGCTGTGGCAGCAGGAGTCAGAAGAATTGAAGCTTTAACTGGGGTACATGCTGATAATTATGTAAAAAATCAGTTAGAGCTATTGGATGTAATTCGATTAGAGTTAGGTAACCAACAAGATTTAGTAAAAGCCATTCAAGATATTAAAAAAGAATATTCAGAAGTTAAGGAGAAGTTAGATGTCTTTGAGCGTAAGCAGGTAGTTGGATTAAAGAATAAGTTGATGTCTAACATCCAAAATAGGAATGGGATGCAAGTTGTCATAGAATTAATTGAAGTAGACAAAGCGGCACAGGTCAAAGATCTTTGTTTTCAACTTAAAGAAGAGACAGAGGATTTATTCTGTGTGTTGTTAGCTAATGTGGCAGGTAAGCCAAACATCAGTATTATGATTAGTGATCAACTGGTACAAGAGAAAAATTATCATGCGGGTAATTTGGTTCGAGAGTGGTCCAGGGAGATAAAAGGAGGTGGCGGAGGTCAACCTTTTTTTGCACAAGCTGGAGGTGCTGATGTTGCGGGATTAGAAAAGGTGAAAGTGAGAGCAGTTAATTTTATAAATGAAGGGTAAATTTTATGTTAAAAAATGATACACATGAAGTTGTAGTTGGTTTAGAGATTCATGCTCAATTGAAAACTAAATCAAAAGCTTTTTGCTCTGATGAGGTAGCTTTTGGTGCTTCACCCAATACACTGGTGAGTCCGATAAGTCTTGGTCACCCAGGGACTTTACCTGTGCATAATAAAGAAGCAATTAATATGGCAATCATGCTAGGATTGGCGTGTGATTGTGACATCCGAGAATATAATTCATATTCAAGAAAGAATTATTTCTATGCAGATTTACCTAAGGGATATCAAATTACGCAATTGAATACACCAATTTGTAATGGTGGCGGAGTTGATATTTCACTTTCAGACGGAACAACTAAACGAATTAATCTTACTCGTATCCATATGGAAGAGGATACAGGAAAAGGGATTCATGATTTGGATATTTCCAATACGTTAATGGATTATAACCGAGCAGGAACAGCTTTGGTAGAAATAGTAACAGAACCTGATTTTAGGAGTGGTGATGAAGCCTACACTTTTTTGATGGAAATTAGAAAGTTGGTTCGGTACCTAGGCGTGTGCGATGGGAATATGGAAGAGGGTAGTTTAAGATGTGATGCCAATGTTTCAATTAGACCTATAGGTTCAAAAGAACTTGGGACCAAGGTCGAAGTGAAAAATATGAACTCAATGAGTAATGTTAAAAAAGCCATTGAATTTGAGTTTGCTCATCAAAGTAAAATGGCACTTGCTAGTGAAGAAATCTTTTCAGAAACTCGAAGTTTTGACGCAGTGAAGGGAACCACTTTTACGATGAGAAGCAAAGAGTTAGTAAATGATTATCGCTTTTTCCCAGAACCCGATCTACCCCCATTGATTGTAGATGAAGGTTGGGTCAGTGAAATCAGAAATAGAATGCCAGCCTTGCCCAAGGAATTGATTGCTCGTTTTACTTCGGAATATCTGCTTGGGGCTTATGATGCAGAGATTCTAACGGAGAGTAAAGATATTGCTGATTACTTTATATTGATTTGTGATCATTCCACAAATTACAAGGCTGTGGCTAATTGGGTTATGGGGCCTGTTAAAAGTTGGGTGAATAGTCATGCATCTTCGATAGAAAAATTCCCGTTGAGTCCAGAGACCATTGCTCGAATCATTGAGTTTATTGATGATGGTGTAATTAATTTTAGTGTAGCTGAACAAAAATTATTTCCTGCATTGTTGTCAAATCCGAAACAAGAGGTTAGCCAATTAATTGACACCTTGAATTTAAGGCAAACTGGAGATGAGGATACACTTCATCAATTGATTCAAGAAGTATTGGATGAAAACTCACATAAAGTGGAAGAATATAAAGCAGGTAAGACAGGTTTAATTGGCATGTTTATGGGGCAAATTATGAAGAAAAGTGGAGGTAAAGCCGATCCCAAAAAGACGAAAAGTCTTCTTGCAGAATTACTTGACAATTAACTAGTTATTCAGAACGTTAAAATAAAAATGAGATTAATTAAAAATATGCATAGGTTTTTCATGACTGTTATTGTCGTAGCTTTAGGCTCAGGTTTGATGGGTTGTACTTCATCTCAAATAAGAGCAGATTTTACCATCAAAGGCAAGTCTAATCTGCCTCAAAATACATTATTCATCTTGAGCAAAATCACAGACCTTCAATTGCAAGTAATAGATAGTTCATATGCAGATAAAAATGGATCTTTTGAGTTTAGGGGTGAGGGATATGAAGAAAGCACATTATGTTATGTAACTATTGGAAATACACGTCCACCTGGGGTCCCTCTGATTGTTGATAAAGGCTCAAAATTGTTATTAGATATTACAAAAGATGAATTTCTAGATGCCACAATTAGTGGCGGGAAATACAATGCTTCAATGTATAAAATATTTAAAATTTATACTGATTTTGAAAGGACGATAACGGCTTTTAATAAGGAAGTTGAGGCCATTGATCCGCAAACAGCCTCAGCTAATATCAGAGAAGAAACCACAAAAAGATACAATGGTTTGATAGTAAAGAGAGCCTCTGACATTGAAAATTTTATTCGTACAGAGCCGACTACTCCAGCTACTTATTTTGCTGCAAAATATTTATTTAATGAGCCTATACCTAGCTTATTAATGATTGCTCACGAGAAATTAGCAAAGGACTTTCCAAATTCAAGTTATACTGCTAGTCTAGGAAAGACAATTGAGAAGTTGGGTCCGACCATTGATGGGGCTATTGCACCAGAAATAAAATTAAAAACACCAGAGGGGGATTCATTGGCTTTATCCTCTTTACGAGGTAAGGTAGTTTTGATCGATTTTTGGGCAAGTTGGTGTGGTCCTTGTCGAAGAGAAAATCCTCATGTCAAAGCAATTTACGATAGATACAAAGACAAAGGTTTCGAAATTTATGGTGTCTCTCTTGACTCCAAGGAAGCGAGTTGGAAGGCAGCAATCCAAAAAGATGGATTAACATGGAAGCATGTAAGTGATTTAGGCGGTTGGAAATCATCGGCAGCACAGTTATATCATGTTCGTTCCATTCCAT
>JAKMFK010000293.1 GCA_022425465.1 Bacteroidia bacterium
CTGGGTATATCATCTATGGAAGTAGTACGATGCTCGTATTCACCACTGGGCAAGGTGTAAATGCTTTTACACTAGACTCATCAATAGGCGACTTCTGTTTAAGTCATCCCAATATTAAAATTCCATCACAAGGAAACATCTATTCCGTTAATGAGGGAAATTATGACCAGTTTGACCAAAACATTAAAGACTATATAGATTACTGTAGAAACTCAATTGATAAAAAAGCATATAGTGCTCGATACATTGGAAGTATGGTCGCAGATTTTCACAGAAATCTCCTTAAAGGTGGTATTTTCATGTACCCATCAACTACCGACTCACCCAACGGGAAGTTAAGACTCATGTTTGAGAGCAATCCTACGGCATTCATTACCGAACAAGCAGGTGGAATAGCTACCACTGGCGAGGGTAGAATACTCGAACTGCAACCTACTGAAATCCATCAACGAAACCCCGTTATCATGGGAAGTGCGGATATGGTAAAGAAGGCATTATCTTATTAAATGAAAATCAAATTTGTAAAAACATTAATGCTTTTAGGGTCAATAGTTGTACTTATAACTAGCTGTAAAAAAGAGTGCATTACAAACCCTAAATGTAAAGAAAATCCTCAAAATGACTCAACACTATGTATGGCATATTTTGAATCTTGGATATACTATGCTGATGAAAAAAAATGTAAATATGAGGGGTATAGTGGATGTTCTCCGATTGGCTTCGAAACACAATCTGAATGTGAAAAATGCAATTGTGATCGATAAAAGATAATATTACTTATTCGATTTTTTTGATTTTCGTTTAAATGAATGATATCGCTTATTATTCGATTTTTTATTATGATTAGTGTTGGATGAACCCCTAGCATATTGTTTCATTCGTTTCTTCCCTCCTTTAACAGGACCTTTAGTGGGTTCAAATCCCTCCACAACTTCACTTTGGATTTGAATACCCAAAAGCTTTTCAATAGACGTCAAGTATTCTTGCTCTTCACTACAAACCAATGACATAGCAATACCACTTGCACCTGCTCTTCCTGTCCTTCCAATGCGATGCACATAATCCTCTGGAACATTGGGAAGTTCATAATTGATAACATATGGCAATAGTGGAATATCCAAACCTCTTGCTGCAATATCCGTAGCTACTAGAACACTCACCTCTCCACATTTAAAATTAGCCAATGCTTTTGTTCGTGCAGATTGTGATTTATTTCCGTGTATTGCGGCGGCCGTTATTTTTGCCTTTTCTAATTTTTGAGCAAGTCGATTTGCTCCATGTTTAGTTCGTGTAAAAATGAGTACCTGATGCCAATTCCCTTCCCAAATTAATTTGGTAACTAGTGCTGTCTTTCGTTTTGCATCTACACGATAAACTGCCTGATCTATTCGCTCTGCTGTAGAATTTTCTGGAGTGGCCTCGACAATTTTAGGAGCAGTTAAAAGTCCATTTGCTAATTTTTTTATATCCCTTGAAAATGTTGCTGAAAAGAGTAAATTTTGACGCTTTTGTGGCATCATTTGAATAATCTTTTTGATGTCTCTCAAAAATCCCATGTCAAGCATTCGATCAGCTTCATCAAGAACCATAAATTCCAGATTTTTTAGTGACAAATGACCTTGTTGCTGAAGATCCATTAGACGACCGGGAGTAGCTACGAGAATATCAACACCTTGTTTTAAAGCTAAAACTTGAGGATTTTGATTCACTCCACCAAAGATGACTGTGCTTTTGATATTAACATATTTACTATATGATTGAACATCTTCCAGAACTTGAGCTGCCAGTTCTCTTGTCGGAGTTAGAATAAGTGCCCTGATTTTTTTATGACCTGAATTATTACTTTTAGTAAGAATTTGGATCATGGGTATGGCAAAACCCGCTGTTTTACCTGTTCCTGTTTGTGCACTTGCTAAAATATCGCACCCTTGAAGAATAAGCGGTATTGATTTTTCTTGAATTGGGCTCGGGTTTGCATAGTTTTTATCTCCAATAGCCTTTAGTAACGGGTCTGTAAGACCTAAATCTTTAAATGTCATAATAATTCAACGCTTGTGAAATGACAATCCAAAGATTTCACTCCTATTTTGCAAAGGTATTTACTTATTTAGAGGCCATAACGTTACTTATGCTAAATATACTTGCTAAACTAAAATACTAGACACTTTACAGACTAGATATAATGACTTCAATGATCGTACTTTGCTACGATAGGCATTTGTCTTCCTATTCCAAATGCTTTATGGCTTATTCTAAGTGTGGGTGACGCTTGGAAACGTTTGTACTCATTCTTGTCTACTAATCGAATAATTCTTCTCACCAAGTCTTCATCCATCCCAAGCTTAACAATTTCTCTCCATCCTTTTTTCTCCTCGATATAATGAAAAAGTATTTTATCTAAAACTGAATAATCAGGCAGTGAGTCACTATCTTTTTGATCTGGTCTCAGTTCTGCACTTGGTTCTTTGTTTATAATCTCCTGTGGGATAATTTCCCAATCTCTGTTCATGAATCTAGCCAATTCATAAACTTGCTCTTTATATAAATCTCCAATGACAGAAAGACCGCCACACATATCTCCATACAAAGTACTATATCCAACTGCACTCTCACTCTTGTTACTTGTATTCAAAACAATATGACCATATTTATTGCTAATAGCCATTAATATTATTCCTCGACTTCTGGCTTGAATATTTTCTTCAGTTATATCTTCCCCCAACCCTTCAAATTCCTCTTCTAATGTCGAATTTAATGATTTTACTGTTTCCTCAATAGAAATTATTCGATATGGTGAATTTAGGTTCTCAGCCAATTTTACTGCATCATCAACAGACCCCTTGCTACTGTATTTGCTTGGCATCATAATCGCTTTTACATTTTCTCCACCTAGAGCTTTGGCAGCCAAAGCATGAACAACAGCACTATCAATACCTCCACTACTTCCAATAATTGCTTTTTTAAAGCCCATCTTAGTGAAGTAATCTTTGATTCCCATTAATAAGGCATCATGGATAAGTGATATATCATAATCATAGTAATCTTGATGATTATCTGGATAAACAGACCCACTAGACCATTCTATTATTTTAAAATCTTCCTGATAAAATGCACATTCCTCTACTATATCTCCATTTTTATTGATAAACATGGAACCTCCATCAAACAAAATATCTGTATTTCCTCCCACTTGATTTACATAAAAGAGTGGAAGACTGTATTTTTTGGCATTTTGTTGCATGCGATTACGGCGTTTTTCAACATGATTATAGCTATACGGAGAGCCACTCAAATTGATCATCAGGGTAGGATTATTTTTTTGCAACTCATCCATTGGAATGAGCTTATACATCTTCTGATCATCAATATTCCAAAGGTCTTCACAAATGGTAACAGCTAGTTTTTCACCTCGGAAAGAAATACATTCAAAAATTTCGTTTGGTTCAAAGTATCTGTACTCATCAAAAACATCATAGGTTGGAAGTAATGTTTTATCTATTCGCTTGAGAAGCTTTTTATTT
>JAKMFK010000307.1 GCA_022425465.1 Bacteroidia bacterium
ATACAAAGGTGGGGAATGGTCCCCACCTTTGTTTTTTACATGGTTTTTGTGAAGACTCAAGTATTTGGGAAAATACAATCCAATATCTTTCTAAAACACATAGTTGTATTAGTATCGATTTGCCAGGATTTGGGAAAAGTAAAAGCGAAAAATTTGAGACAATCACTGGGCTAGCACAGCATGTTTTTCAAATTCTCCAATATGAAGAAATTAAAGAACCAATCATTTTTGGACATTCTTTGGGTGGATATATTGCCTGTGAGTATGCACATCAATTCCCTCAAAATTTATCGGGTCTAGGATTAATTCATTCAACCAGTTTGTCTGATGGTCCCATGAAAAAAGAGAACAGGAAAAAGGCGATTAACTTTATCAAAAAACACGGAACTGATGATTTTTTACAATTATTCATCAAAAATTTAGTAGCTGAAAACAATCAAGTACTCATTCCAAAAAATTTGGTTCATGTCATTAAAAATACACCTAAGAATAGTATTATTAATGGTATGAAGGCCATGATGAATCGACCTGATCGAAAACACATCTTACCCTTAATTGATTACCCTATTTTATTTATTGTTGGCGATAAAGATGAATATTATCCAAAACATGAAATTTTCAATCAAGCCTCCATTTGTAAGCTAGCACAAGTGGATGTCATTGGGAATAGTGGCCATTTATCCATGATAGAAAACAAGAAGAATTTTCTAGATGCACTTCAACAATTTATTTTACTTTCAGAAGCTACAAATACCTCAAATGTTTTATAAAAAATATCACACACTTTTTAGCTTATTAACTTATTAAATTATTAATGATTAAATCAAAAGCCCACTATATTACCTGCATTGTAATGCTGTTTGTACTTCAATCTTCCGCTCAACAAGGTAGCGAAATTCTTATCAAAGCTAATAAGGCATCATTGGAACGGGATTATACTAAAGCATATGATCTTTACACCAAATACATCCAGATAAACTCAAAAGATTTTAGAGGTTATTTCAACCGAGGAACATCAGCATACAATGCAAAAAAATATTCTTCTGCAATCCAAGATTTTACAAAAACACTCCAACTTAATCCCATATTTTTGGAAGCATACTACTTCAGAGGCCAATCATTTTACCACTCAAAAAAATACGAGAAAGCAATATCCGATTACAACTATGGTTTACAAAAAAAGCCCAACAGTAGTTCCTTTCTCAAACTAAGGTCAGAGGCCTATGCCGCGAGTGGAAGAAAGGATGCTGCATTGATGGATTTAAACATGGCTATAAAAGCAGACAAACTATCAGGAGATTTGTATAAGAGAAGAGCCGAACTTAAAGTTCAATTGAATGATATTGAAGGGAGTATCAAAGATTACAACGCTGTAGAAAAACTTATTCCATCATACAAGATGGTGCATTACCTAAAAGGAAAACTATATCTCCAAATCAAAGAAATAGAATTTGCATGCGAAGAATTTGAAAAAGCATTAGAATATAAAATTGTGGTAGCAGATAAATTAAACGAAGAATATTGTACCTCCCTGTAATTGATAATATTAGACGAATCTATTACCTTTGAATGGCATGATAAATCTCCGATTTTCTCGATTACCCAAACACCGAAAATTCAAATATACTCCTGTTTATTACGATGAGCAGAAAGAGGAATTACATGCTAGAGTGCAAGAGGTAAAGAGAGAAATGGGTGAGATCAAAATAGATGAAGATAAGGCAAAAGCGAATATTCGAAAACTCTATAAGGCAAAGCAAAATTCTCAACGCTATGGGTCTATTTCCCAAAAAAGTTACTTACTCAGATTGGGAATAATCATTCTTATTCTTGTTGCTATTTTTTACAAACTTTTGAATTCTAATATTTTAGAGTTTATTATCAAAGGATTCACCAAATAGCTAAGCTAATGGCTGGGACGATACAACTTCTACCTGACAGAACGGCTAATCAAATAGCCGCTGGTGAAGTCGTACAAAGGCCTGCGTCTGTTGTAAAAGAATTACTAGAAAATGCTATTGATGCTAAGGCTACAATCATCAAACTTTTTATAAAGAATGGAGGTTGCACGCTGATTCAAGTCGATGACAATGGCGTTGGAATGAATGTATTTGATGCACGAATGTGTTGGGAAAGACATGCTACATCCAATATCACAAAAGCTAATGATTTATATAATCTAAATACACTTGGTTTCCGTGGTGAAGCTTTGGCTAGTATTGCCTCAGTAAGTGAAGTAGAAATGAAGACTAAATGTGCCCATGAAGATACTGGAACACGAGTCATCATCAACGCTGGAAAATTTGTCAATCAAGAAAATACAGCTGCGATTCAAGGGACTTCCATTGCAGTAAAAAATTTATTTTATAACATTCCTGCTCGTAAAAATTTTCTCAAAAGTATATCTGTTGAGACCAAGCACACCTTTGAGGAATTCCAACGTATTGCACTCGCCTACCCAGCTATCACATTTGAATATTACAATCAAGGAAAGAACTTATTAAAACTCGAAAGTGGCGATTTAAATAAACGAGTCAACGATTTATTTAACCTAAAAGAGGGTGAACTCATCAAAACCAATGAAGATACAGACATCGTTGGAATAAATGGGTTTATAGGAAATCCAAAAATTGCTAAAAGAATAAGAGGGAATCAATATTTATTTGCAAATGGGAGGTTCATCAAAGACCCTTATCTCAATCATGCAATAGTTTCTGGATATGGCAATTTATTAGAAGAAAAAAAATACCCCTTTTATATCCTGTTCTTAAACGTAGATCCCAGCAAAATTGATGTTAATATTCACCCAACTAAACACGAAGTTAAATTTGAAAATGGAAGGCATGTATATACCCTATTACAGTCCGTAATTAAAAAAACGCTAGGAGCTCACTTCGTGATCCCCACTGACACTCAAATGCTCAACGCATTAGATGTAAATCCAAATCAAAGCGTAAACGACCGATTTGCTTTTATTAATCCGGATGTTAATCAAAACTTCAACCCTTTTGGCCATAAAAAACCAAAAACACCTACTAGTTGGGAAAAATTGGATGAAATATTAAATACGCCAATCAATTCCCCAAAGCAACAATCCTTTTTTTCTCAGCCAGGAAAAACTATAGATACAGTCAATCAACATTTTGAAATTTTTCAAATTCAAGACTCTTACTTAGTTACAAAAATTGAAGGAGAACTTAACCTAATCCATCAACACCGAGCTCATAGACAGATACTTTACGAACGATATACTTCTAATCAGGCAGTATCCTCACAGCAACTCCTTTTTCCAAGAACTCTTGAATTAAGTAAATCTGATTTTGCATTGTACCTTGAAATGGAGAAAGACATTAATGCTTTGGGATTTGACATCAGTGAGTTTGGACAATCTACCATAATTATTAATGGATTACCTAGTGAACTTAGTAAAGAAGATGGTGCATCTGTGATTATTCAAATTATTGATGATTTCAAAACCAATTTCCAAGACTTAAAAATTGCTAAAAAAGATGCGTTGAGACAAGCTGCTGCTAAAAATGCTGCCATTAAGA
>JAKMFK010000006.1 GCA_022425465.1 Bacteroidia bacterium
GATAAGGTTGAATATATTCAATTAAAAACGGTGTTTTATGATGAAGATTTATCTGCAGTTAATACACTTATTGGAAGTCAATTAAAAATGTTTGATGGGAGAAAATTAGCGTCTAAATTGGTAATGATTCCAACCCATAAATCTGGACACCAAACAACAGTAGTATACTCTAAAATTATTTTCAATAAGAGTATTTCAGATTCCTTCTTTTCAAAGGAAAATATAGCTGAAATCAAACCTTAGTTGATCATTTGCTATATTTGAACTACACATGAGAAGTTCATTTTTATTCGTAGGTTATTTTATGTTTTTGGCTGTCTTTGGTCAGAACGAAACTAGTCGTTTATCTGATATTCCTATATATAAACATTGGCAGATTAACTTTAGCGAAAAGAGCAATCAGTTGGAGTTAAGTAGACTCAAAAGCCAAGAAGCTGCTCCGATGCCTGTTATGAGGAGTGCTAAAGTCAAAGAATTTATAGATTCACAACGAAAACGGACTTCTATTAAGAATAAGTCCTCCTATTTGAGCACACCAGAGGGTTTGATGCCTACTGTAAATTCAAGCTTTAATGGTAAACCAATCGGTATGGCAGGAGTTCCAAATGATAATACCATGGCAATTAGTAACGATGGTTTTATAGTGAGTGCTATCAATACTACCGTTACTATTTTAAATGAGCAGGGAGAGAGACTTGGCTTTAAAACGTTGTATGGAATGACTGCTGGTCAATTGGGTTTGCTCGATCGATATTACGATCCTAAAGTTATCTATGACCCATTATCCGATCGATTCATACTCGTATTTTTAGAAGGAAGCACAAGTTCTGATACCCGAATAGTAGTTGGGTTTACTGAAACGAATGATCCAACCCAGACATGGAATTTTTATGCATTAAATGGAAGACCACTTGGTGGCAGTACGTGGAGTGACTATCCAATTATCGCTCACAACAAGACCGACTTATTTATAACCGTAAACCTACTTAGAGATAATGAGAGTTGGCAAGAGGGTTTTGTTGAAAGTTTCATATGGCAAGTGAATAAACAAGATGGATATGATGGCAATGAGCAATTAAGACAAAATCTTTTTTCAGGGATAAACTATAATAATAAACCTGTATGGAGTATTTGTCCTGTTCAACCGGGTTTAAACTTTGATCAGGATAACATGTATTTCCTATCAGTTAGACCGGATGCAGAATCAAATGATACGTTGTTTTTACATGAAGTGAACAATACGACAATTTCAGGCGAAGCTCAACATCAATTAAGAGTGCTAACCACAGATACTCCCTATGGTGTGCCACCTACTGCCTATCAGCCTGTGGTTGGATTTAGATTACAAACTAATGACACACGAGTATTAAGTGCTGTATACCATGATAATACAATCCATTATGTCCAGTCTAGTATTTTGACTGATGATATCCGATCTGGGGTTTATCATGGGATTATTTCTTCCATGAATGGAATACCTGAGGTAAAGGGTAAAATCATCTCATCTAATAAATTGGACTTTGCGTACCCTTCAATCGCATTTGCTGGTGAGACGGAATTAGATAATCAATCCATGCTGATTACCTTTTCGCATGTTGGAGAAAATGATTATGCAGGTACGAGTGCTGTTTATCATAACAAGATTGAGGGCCTAGAATCAATATATTCAAATGTGGTTAGGATAAAATCAGGGGATAGCTTGATTAATACGTTTGTAGCAGATACAATTGAACGTTGGGGTGACTACACAGACATTCAAAGAAAATATAATGAACCCGGAGTTGTATGGCTTTGTGGAAGTTATGGAGACAGCCTTGGAAGAAATAATGTTTGGATTTCTAAATTGAAAGTAAAGAATGATTTAGTCATCGAGGATAAATTTCTAGTTTATCCAAATCCTGTAGAATCATCGGTTGAGATTTCAATAAATTTTAGCATGGATGACCATGTTACGATTCAATTAGTTAATAACTTGGGTAGTGTTGTAAAAGAGATTAATAATGAGCCTGTAAAGAAAGGGAATGCTCGATTTTTATTCAATACGGAAGAGTTGTCATCAGGGGTTTATGTTTTAGCAGTTTACGACCAATCAGGACAAAAAATTTATTCACAAAAAATCATAGTGAATTAATCAGTTAATATTGTACATATAAATATGGACAGAATTCTAGTTGTAGGAAGTGGAAGTTGGGGGACAGCTCTAGTAAAAATTTTACTGGAAAATAACGATTTGTCTGTAGATTGGTGGGTTAGGAGTGATAAAATGGCTCAAAAAATAAATTCGAAAGGTAAAAATCCGAAGTACCTTCGATCAGTTCGTTTGGATACCAATCGATTGAAAGCGAGTACAAATATCAAACAACTCATTTTAGACAATGATTACATCCTATTAGTTACTCCATCAGCATTTATCGCTGATTTATTGAAAGAGATTACTCCCAATCAACTAAAAGGTAAAAAGATAATATCTGCCATTAAGGGGGTGGAACCAAACTCCTTAAAAATCCTTGGAGAATATTTGTTTGAACATAAGGGTGTTAGAGAGTCTGATTTTGGGGTCATTACAGGTCCTTGTCATGCCGAAGAAGTAGCTCAGGAAAAATTAAGTTATTTAACCTTTGCAAGTACGAATGAAAAGTTTGTTGATGAAATATGCTCATTGTTAAGGTGTGAATACATATTAGTATTACCAAGTGCAGATATTTATGGAACTGAGATTGCTGCGGTATTAAAAAATGTCTATTCTATTGCTTGTGGTATTTGTCATAGTTTGGGATATGGGGATAATTTCCAAGCAGTCTTAGTCAGTAATGCAATTCGGGAAATAAAGCGGTTTATTGCTGCAGTTCATCCAATAGATAGAGATGCTGATGACAGTGCGTATTTAGGAGATTTACTAGTGACGGCTTATTCTCAATACAGTAGAAATAGAACATTTGGGACAATGCTTGGAAAGGGATATTCTATTTCATCTGCATTAATGGAAATGGAAATGATAGCTGAAGGGTATTATGCAACAGAAAGTATTCATAAACTAAATGATGAATGCCACATCTATATGCCAATTTTGGATTTTGTATATCAAGTTATTTATGCAAATTCAAATGTTAAGGAAGAAGCTAAAAAACTTACCCAATTACTCAATTAAAATGAAAAAAACCATAGTTACCTTAATCTATACCTCATTAAGTTTGATGTTACTGGCCTATTTATTTAAGCTGTTGAATTGGCCTGTAGTATCTGATTTTTCAATGGGCATTTTTTGGTTACACATTGCCTCGTATATTGCATATTCATCTTTTGTAATTCCAAAAGATGATCGAATTATTTATCCTTTAGTGGTTTTAGTACTTACCATCTTGTTTAATATTTTTGATATTGGTAGCGGATATGAACACATGCCATTAGTCGTTTTTTTTGTTATGCTTTTGTATGTATCATTTCACCTTTTAGTAAAGGGTTATTTGATTTCGAATCATGTTCGATTTTTAAAACCGATAAAATATATCGCAGTTACCGTATTGGGACTATCGGGATTATTTAAAATATCTCATTTATTTGGAGCAGAAACGATGTTAATCGTGGGTGTTTCACTATCTAGTATAGCATTATTACTTAAAGGGATTTTGAAGGGTATTGATCAATAATTTGAAGTTAGGCAGATCGCCTTATAAGCCCATCAACATCCATCCATCCTCCTCCATTATAACATTCTATACTTCTTCCGTTTAGATAACATCTTGCCTGTTCACTTCTTCCACCTATTAAATAACACAAAACAATAGGAGCATTAAATGATTTAATTTCTTCAACCCGTTTGAAAAGTTCTTTCAAAGGGATATTAATAGATGATGTTACATGACCTCTTTCAAATTCTTCTGGGGTTCTTACATCAATAATAACCTAAGTAGATTGTTGGATAATTTCTTGTACGCTCAATTTTAACTTTAATTTTTCCTTAACAACTTTCACAACAAAAGTGAATGATTCAGAACTTAACAAATTATGATTTTGATCATAAAATCTTATGATATTTGACAGCTCGAGGAATAGGATAAGAGAGATATGAATTTGGTAGTTAATATTTTAGGTAGAAATTTGTTCTATGCAAATTGTCGGTAATATACGTATGATGGACAAGGAATTAGTGGATTGTCAGCCGCAATACAAGTTACCCTTATTTGACATATTACAACCCATTGATCAAATTGATGTAAATAGTTTAATTGGACGAACTATTCGCATTGAATATGAGGGTTATTTGAATTCCATTTTGTCTGGCGAGAAGATGAATAAAGCTTTTGGAGAGGGACTTACCTATAAAGAATTCATGGAAAGCCCGATAGTAAGCCCAAGTATAATGAAACCTGAGTTGAGTGAAATTCATAATGGAATTGCTTTGAGAGATTATGAATGGGAGGTAAAGCATCATTTAAAACCTCATTATGTATATATAGCTCTGACCAGTAATTTTAAGGTAGGTGTTACACGTACTAACAACACACCCTACAGGTGGATAGATCAAGGTGCAACTGAGGCCATTATTTTGGCTGAAGTTCCATACCGGCAATTAGCAGGTTTGATTGAGGTTAGTCTCAAAGATCACATTAGCGATAAGACTGCATGGCAAAGAATGTTAAAAGGGGTAGTAGAAATGGATAGAAGCATAATTGAGACAAGAGACGAAATGGCTATACTAGTTCCAAAAGAGTTTCAATCTTTTTTGTCAAAATCAACAGAAGTTCAGCAAATAAAATATCCAGTCACTCAGTATCCAGAAAAGGTTAAAAGCCTAAAATTGGAACGCGATAAAGTAATTGAACAAAAATTAGTTGGCATAAAAGGTCAATACTTGATTTTTGAAGATGGGGTTTTAAACGTTAGAAGTCACTCAGGTTCACGGGTAAGATTTAGCTTCTAGTTTAATTTTAAGCCATCGTATTGTATGAGTTGTTTTAATCATAAAATCAAACACTTATCTTCGTAGCATTGGGACATCAAGAAACATCCGATAGAAAGAAAGATCATATTGAGTTGGCTTTTAAATCAGCTTTAACCAACCAAGATTCGCGGTTTTATTATGAGCCATTATTTGATGGACATCCAGCGGGGGATTTGCCAGAAATATCTTTTGTTGGCAAAAAGATGCTTGCTCCAATTTGGATTAGTAGTATGACTGGAGGCACCAAGGAAGCATCGATTATCAATAAGAATTTAGCTAGGGCATGTGGCCAGTTTGGATTAGGTATGGGACTAGGGTCTTGTAGAATTATCCTTGAAGATGATGAATACTTACCCGATTTTCAATTGAGAAAATATGCAAATGACGCTCCTCTATATGCAAATCTCGGAATAGCTCAACTTGAAGAACTATTTGATGCTAACAAAAGTCATTTAATAAAAGACCTAATCACTAAAACAGAAACGGATGGTTTGATTATTCATGTAAATCCATTACAAGAGTGGCTCCAACCTGAAGGTGATACTTTTAAAAGATCACCGCTTTCAACAATCAATCAAGCTATTGATTTAGGTATTAAGATTATTGTTAAAGAAGTTGGACAAGGATTTGGTCCTGAAAGCTTAAAGGCGTTGATGAAACTTCCAATTTCAGCAATTGATTTTGGAGCCCATGGAGGTACTAATTTCAGTATGTTAGAAATGCATAGAGCTCAAGAAATCAGGCAAGAAGCATTTTCAAAAGTGGCACATTGGGGACATTCAGCAGAAGAAATGGTTGGTTTTCATAATTGCCTTTTGGAGGAGCTTGAGGAACAACACAATGGAGCAGATATTATTATCAGTGGTGGTGTACGAGATTTTATGGAAGGATATTACCTCACTGAAAAATCACATGCAAATTCTATTTATGGACAAGCATCTGCATTTCTGAAATATGCAAGAGGTGGTTATGAAACTTTGGAGGAATACGCTCACCTACAAATAGAGGGGTTGAAATTAGCTAAGACTTATTTAAGATTAAAATCGTAAAAGTGAAAGTATCTGGATTTTCTAAATTAAGCAAAACGGCCAAGATTGAATGGTTAATTGACAATCATTTTGGAGGTTATGAAAAAGCACGTGAAACGCTTATAAATTACTGGCATAGTGATGAAAAATTACAACAAATTCATGATGAGTTTATTGAGAATACACTCACCAATTTTTATGTGCCATTTGGGATAGCTCCTAATTTTTTGATTAATGGAAAAAACTACACTGTGCCAATGGTTATTGAGGAGAGTTCTGTAGTTGCAGCAGCTGCAAAATCAGCCAATTTTTGGTTCGATAAAGGAGGGTTTAAAGCCACGGTAAAAAATACCATAAAAATTGGGCATGTACATTTTACTTGGGATGGAGATCGTTTTGATTTACTGCAAAAATTCATCATATCTATTAATCAAAAGTTTTACGCTGAAACCCATTCCATTACTGCTAATATGCAGAAGAGAGGTGGAGGAATAGTATCTATAGACTTACTAGATAAAACTCACGATATTCCCAACTATTATCAGTTGGAAGTGAAATTTGAGACCTGTGATAGCATGGGGGCAAACTTTATAAATTCTTGCCTTGAAAAACTTGCTGAAGTGCTTAAGTCAGAAATAGATTCATCTTCTTTAGTACCTGATCAGATTGAAGTTGTGATGTGCATTTTAAGTAATTACACTCCTGAATGCCTAGTAAGAGTCGATGTAAGCTGCCCTATTGAAGAAATGGTAGAGGGTACAGATATTACTGCTCAAAAATTTGCCGAGCGATTTACATTGGCAGTTCAAATTGCTGAAACACAACCTTATCGTGCGGTTACCCACAATAAAGGAATTATGAACGGGATTGATTCGGTAATATTAGCTACAGGAAATGATTTTAGAGCTGTCGAGGCATCTGCTCATGCATATGCATCACGAAATGGAAAGTATAGTAGTTTGACACATGCCCAAATTGAAGATGGGATGTTTAATTTTAATATTGAAGTACCATTAGCACTTGGAACGGTAGGTGGTATAACTGGGTTACATCCGATGGTTAAGTTCTCTCATCAACTTATGGGTAATCCAAGTGCAGAGGAGTTAATGATGATTACAGCAACTGTTGGCTTGGCACAGAATTTTTCGGCACTTCGAAGTTTGACAACCACAGGCATTCAACAAGGCCACATGAAGATGCACCTCTTAAATATCTTGAATCAACTTGAAGCAACTGAGGATGAGAAAAAGGTGATTGTTCGCTATTTTACAAAAAACACACCCCATCATGCTGAAGTTGTTGATGTCTTTCGAAGAGTTAGAGGAGGAGAAGTTCTTAAATAATAATTTAAAATCACTTGACCACATCGACAAACTATTTCTCAAACGGTAAATTACTTTTAACAGGCGAGTATGTTGTTCTTGATCAGGCTCTATCTTTAGCGATTCCAACAAAAAAAGGACAACATATGTATGTTGAACAATTGGAGGAAGAATCACGAACACTCTCATGGAAAAGTTATGGTCATGATGGTAAATGTTGGTTTGAACAGAAGTTTAAAATTCAAAAAGATCCTAACTCAGGAATAAACGTTGTTTTGTCAGATTCAACAAATCAAAATCAAAACAATGTTGCAGCGATGTTAATTCAGATTTTGAATAAGGCAACAGTGTTAAATCAAGAATTTTTATCTAATAGCAGTTTTCAAGTGGAGACCAAGTTGGATTTTGACAGATCTTGGGGATTAGGAAGTAGTAGTACTTTAATATGTAATATAGCAAAATGGGCACAAGTGGATGCTTTTGAATTATCCAAAGTAAGTTTTGGTGGGAGTGGATACGACATAGCAGTGGGGATGATGGGAGGAGATGTACTTTATAGAAGTCCAGTGATGTGGGAAGGTTATGTCTTTAATCCACCATTTAAAGAGCAATTATTTTTTGTTCATCTTAATAAAAAACAAGATAGTCGAGAAGGGATAAGTACTTATAGCGAAAAGGAAGTTTCAAAAAAGACCGTGGATGCCATTTCAACGATAACTGAACAAATGATTTCATGTACCGATTTTAATGAGTTTCAAAAACTTATAGAGGAACATGAACGTATAATCGCTGAAATCATTGAAAAAGAACCTGTCAAACAGCATCTTTTTAACGATTACCCATATGCACTTAAATCACTAGGAGCTTGGGGTGGGGATTTTATTTTAGCTTGTGGGGATAGTCAGACGCCAGAATATTTTAAAAATAAAGGTTATCCAACGGTAATAAATTACTTGGATCTTATCTACTAAGCTAATTTTATCAAATTTTGAAAAGACTAATCTGCGTTTAACTTTGTTAATCTATTTGAATGGAATACAAAATAGCTTGGGCAAGTCCTAGTAATATCGCATTAATCAAATATTGGGGGAAAAAGAAAGACGGAGTTCAATTACCCGCTAATTCATCGATTAGTTTTACTTTAGATTATTGTAAAACGACGACTCATTTGAGATTTGTAGAGGGAGAAGAGTTTGCTGTCAAAGTATCACTAGATCAAATAGACACGCCTAGTTTTATTCCAAAAATTGAGCAATTTCTTAATCGAATAAAATCTATTTTCCCATTTGTAATGAATGGTAATTATGAGATAAATACAATCAATAGTTTTCCTCATAGTAGTGGTATAGCAAGTAGTGCCAGCGGTATGAGTGCTTTGGCATTGTGTATCTGTGAAATTGCATCTAAAAAAGGACTTTTGGATACAAAAAATTTCTTTCAGACGGCATCTGTATTATCAAGGTTAGGTTCTGGAAGTGCATCTCGGTCAGTATTTGGTCCATTAAGTGTTTGGGGAGAACACCCTGAATTCGAGGGTAGCTCAGATGATTACGCAATTCCTTATAGTGAAGTATCTTCTATATTCAAAAACTATTGCGATACAATACTATTAGTCCATAAAGGACAAAAAACAGTGAGTAGTACAGTTGGGCACAATTTGGTTGAAGATCATCCATTTGCCGTGGCTAGATTCCAACAAGCAACTCGAAATATGTCAGAAATCAAAAGTGCATTTAAATTGGGAGATATTGATGAATTTATACGAATTGTTGAGAGTGAAGCTCTTACATTACATAGTTTAATGATGAGTAGTAATCCCTATTTTATTTTGATGAAGCCTAATACCTTAAATATTATTGAAGCTATTTGGGCGAAAAGACAAAAAGATGTGGTGAAATGGTGTTTTACACTTGATGCTGGTGCCAATGTGCATTTTTTATACCCGTCAGAAGATAGGGAGACAGCCATTCAATTTATTGAAGAAGAGCTCAAGCAATATTGTGAGAATGGAGCTTTTATACATGATGCTGTTGGGAGTGGTCCAGAAAAAATGACATATTAAAACTGATTTGAGTCTCGATAAAAACAAGTTTTAATACATTTGTGTTAGTTATTCAAGTGATGTTTAAAGAATCCCTTTTTTACAGCAAAATTTTACTCTTTGGGGAGTATGGTATTATTCAAGATGCCATGGGGTTGTCTATACCCTATAATTTTTATAAAGGGAAATTTCACCTGCCCGATGATAAATATTCTGAATCAAATGAGCACTTAAGAACTTATTTTACCTATTTATCCTACCTTGATGTCTCTGGTGAAGCCATTGCTAAATTGGATTTAAATCGGTTTAAAAAAGACATTAAAAATGGTTTAGCATTTGATTCTTCCATACCTCAAGGTTTTGGAGTGGGCAGCAGTGGGGCATTAGTAGCAGCTATATATAATGAGTATGCTATTGAGAAAATAGATGCTGAGAACATCAGCAAAACGGAACTTTCCAAGTTGAAGCAAATTTTTGGACAGATGGAATCGCATTTCCATGGTAAGAGTTCGGGTCTAGATCCATTAATATGTTACCTCAACCTTCCAGTCATTATCAAATCAAAAGAAGATTTAGATACCGTAGGACTTCCAACACAAAAAGATGATAGTCAGGGTGCTATATTCTTATTAAATACCAATGAACCAGGAGAAACTCAACCTATGGTTCAAATTTTTATGGAAAAAATGAAAGAGCATGGTTTCCGTAAAATGGTTAAAACTGAATTGAAGAAGTACAATGATGAGTGCATATCTACTTTTCTCAAAGGTGATTTTGTGCCGCTTTTCAAAAACTTAAAAAAACTATCTGCAATTCTTTTACAGAATTTCAGTCCAATGATACCTGATCAATTTCAATCTATATGGAAAAAAGGGATAGAATCAGGCGATTATTATTTGAAGCTATGTGGTAGTGGTGGAGGTGGTTATATTCTCGGTTTTACAAGAGATTATGAGCAAGCTAAGTTGCAGCTCAAAGACTACCAATTAGAGTTAGTTCAACGCATTTAATCTTGAAAGTTGGGGGTTACTAATTTTCAAAAACGGAACTCTTTTTACTTAAAAATTATTGCTTTATTATCGACAATACGCTGGAAGAATATACTAGTTACTGTATTTGCTCAGTATCTCGCTTTTTTATTTGCTTTCAATACTAAAGATGATTTCTGGAATTCACTAGTTGAAACGAAAGTGCATCTAATTATTGCAGCAACCGCATTTATCTTAGCTGGCGGTTACATCATCAATAATTTTTACGATCTTGAGAAAGATTTAATTAATAGACCTCATCGAACACGTTTTCAGAATTTAATTAGTGATGGTTTTAAACTTAAATTCTATTTAGTCCTTAATACGATAGGTCTTTTAATCGCCTTTATCGCCTCATGGAGGATCTTCATTTTTTTCTTGATTTATGGATTTTTATTGTGGTTCTATTCGCATAAATTAAGTAAAATAGTCTTTGTTAGAGAGATGACGGCTTGTTTTTTGTCGGTACTCGCATTCTTTAGTTTAGCTCTTTACTTTAAAATGGTTGTGATGTCTTTTGTCTTATATGGTGCGAGTTTATTTTTTGCATTATTTGCCAGAGAGTTATACAAGGATATTATTTGGTTGAAAGGAGATGTGGTGAATGGATACCAGAGCATAGCTAGCATAAAAGGTATCCAGTTTTCTAAATTACTTTTTCAGATAATTCTGATATCAAGTATTTTGATTGATTTGTGTTTTAACTTATATATGCCCAAAGAGGAGCTTCTTTATATGATGGCAACTATGGGTGTTGTAAAAATTGGGCTTATTTTTTTAATAAGCATAAACACTCAACCTATTCATAGAATTATGCAATTACTTATTATGCTCTATATCCTGGGGATTATTTGGCTGTAAGTTGCCTTATTAGGAGTTCAATCCCTTCTTCAAAACTATGTGGATTATAACCGAGTTCTTTGATGCTTTTTTCGAGGTTAAAACCAGTAATGGGAGGTCTTTTGGCAGGTTGATTTAATGTAGAGGAACTCACTCTTTCTATCGATGTTTTATCTAGCTGGAAATAATCAGCAACTCGTTCAACAAGGGAAACTATACTCATTTGATCCTTACCGCTAATGTTGTAAATTCCTTCTGCCTCTTTTTGTTCAACAAGTTGGCATCCAATAGCAAGATCTTCTGCTAAAGT
>JAKMFK010000053.1 GCA_022425465.1 Bacteroidia bacterium
TAATCAAGGTCTAATTATCCCCATTTTCTTTTCATAAAATTTCTAAATTGAGGAAATTTATGATTAAAAAACACAAACATTAACCAGTCATAATCAATTACCTTTGTAGCGATGCATAAAATTGAGGAAATTTTAAAAGAACGAATCCTGTTTTTGGATGGGGCAATGGGGACCATGATTCAAAAACACAAGTTGTCTGAATCAGAATATAGAGGAAAACAATTTAAAGATTACGAGCATCCTTTGAAGGGCAACAACGATCTTTTATCAATCACACAACCTCACATAATTTCGGAGATCCACAATCAATTCTTAGAAGTTGGTGCCGACATTATTGAAACAAATACGTTTAATAGCACAACTGTTTCAATGGCAGACTATCATATGGAGAATTTAGTGGTTGAGTTGAATATGGCATCTGCTAAATTAGCGAGAGCTTGTGCTGATGAATACACAAAAAAAAATCCAAAAAAACCTCGATATGTAGCTGGTAGTATTGGGCCCACCAATAAAACAACCTCTCTTTCTCCTGATGTAAATAATCCTGGGTTTAGAGCTATCGATTTTGATGAATTAGTAATTGCCTACAAAGAGCAGGCAAATGCATTAGCTGAAGGTGGAGTAGATATTTTCTTAATTGAAACTGTATTTGATACGCTCAATTGCAAAGCAGCTATTTATGCAATCCTTGAGCTCAAGGAAGAAAAACAACTGAATTTACCAATCATGATAAGTGGCACAATCACCGATGCTAGTGGACGAACGTTAAGCGGTCAAACAGTAGAAGCATTTTGGTACAGTATAAGCCATGCTAATCCACTTAGTGTTGGATTGAATTGTGCATTAGGTGCTGACCAAATGCGTCCATTTATAAAGGAGCTCAGTGAAAAGGCTTGGTGCAGAGTATCTGCTCACCCAAACGCTGGTTTACCCAATGAATTTGGGGAATATGATGAAACACCAGAAAGCATGAGTAAAGTCGTTGGGGAATTTGCATCAAGTGGATACCTAAATATCGTTGGAGGGTGTTGTGGAACAACACCAGAACACCTAAAAGCAATTATTGATAAAGTGAGTCTTGAAAAACCCCGAGTAATCCCGGAGCTAAAAAGTGAATTGAACGCTTAAATTTAGCTGAGAATAACAGACATCTTTGACCCTATTCCTGCTGGAGAATCTACTACATGAATTCCACATTCCCGCATGATTGCTTTTTTAGCTGATGCTGTATCTTCATCTCCACCCACAATAGCTCCAGCATGACCCATCGTTCTTCCCGCAGGAGCCGTTTCGCCAGCGATGAAACCTACTACTGGTTTAGTCCCAAATTCTTTTATGAAACGAGCTGCTTCAGCTTCCATACTACCCCCAATTTCGCCAATCATTACAATTCCATCCGTTTCCGAATCACTCATTAATAGTTCAATAGCATCTTTCATTGATGTCCCAATAATTGGGTCTCCACCAATACCTATAGCAGTTGTAACTCCCATGCCTGCTTTGACCACTTGATCAACTGCCTCATATGTAAGTGTACCAGACTTAGAAACAATACCTATGTTGCCTTTTTTAAAAATAAATCCGGGCATAATACCCACTTTAGCCTCGTCTGCAGTAATGATTCCAGGACAATTAGGTCCAATCAATCTACTATTCGTATTAGATAAATAGGCTTTCACTTTTACCATATCGGCTACAGGAATACCTTCAGTTATACAAACAATTACACCAATACCAGCCTCTGCTGCTTCCATGATAGCGTCGCCAGCAAATGGTGGTGGAACAAAAATGATGCTTGTATCTGCTCCTGTTTGTTTCACAGCTTCATCCACAGTATTAAAAACGGGCTTATCAAGATGAGTATTCCCTCCTTTCCCAGGAGTTACTCCCCCAACAACTTGAGTCCCATACTCTATCATCTGACCAGCATGAAAACTACCTTCACTACCTGTAAACCCTTGAACAATAATCTTAGAATCTTTATTTACTAATACTGACATAATTTTTAGTTGAGCAAAGGTATTTCTTTTGGCAATATCTAAAAGATAAAATTGGGTAATATCTTTTTTTTAAACATACTAATAATTCGATCCCTTCTATGTCCATGATGCCAATTTGTACTATCTTTTAATTTAGATAACTTTGTACCAACAAATTCTAAAATTTAATGGCTAAGATTATCATAGACAACAATCCGTTTAATATTGAAAAAACAGATGGAACTTTACTCATAGATAATGATGAGGCTAATTACGATCTAGTCAAAAATGGCGACAATGGCTACCATTTAATATACGATAACCAATCATTTAATATTGAGGTTTTAAATAAAGATACCCATTCGGGAGAACTAACTCTAAAAATTAATGGTAGAGTGATTTCAACTCAACTTCAAAACAAACTTGCTGACCTCCTCAAAAAAATGGGTATGGACAACAACAAGAAAAAATTAAAAGACCTCAAAGCACCCATGCCTGGACTAGTGTTGGACATTATGGTAAAAGAAGG
>JAKMFK010000060.1 GCA_022425465.1 Bacteroidia bacterium
GAGAATATGTTAGAATGAGCCTAGGTGGTCTGCACGATGAGTCTGAACTACGCGGTCATCGAAAAACATACATTGGTGCCATGCCCGGACGAATCATTCAATCACTCAAAAAAGCGGGAAAAAGTAACCCCATATTTGTATTGGATGAAATTGATAAAATAGGAAACGATTTCAGAGGTGACCCATCCTCTGCATTACTTGAAATATTGGACCCAGAGCAAAATAATGCCTTCCATGATAATTATGTGGATTTGGATTATGACTTGAGCAATGTATTGTTCATATCTACTGCAAACCGACTCGATACGATTCAACCTGCATTGAGAGACCGAATGGAAATCATTGATATCACGGGTTATACCGTTGAGGAGAAAATTGGAATTGCTAAAAAACATCTGCTACCGAAACAAAAAAAGGAACATGGTTTAAAATCCAAAGATCTTCGAATGTCTGATAAAGTCATTGAAAAGGTGGTTGATGAGTACACCCGAGAGAGCGGTGTTCGTACCTTGGATAAACGACTTGCTAAGATATGCAGATGGCAAGCTAAAGAATTGGTATATGGTAATGAAACCAAACCAACCATTAGTTTAGCTGATGCAGAACAGATTTTGGGTAAAGACAAGATTGAAAAAGACCTCTATGAAACCAATGAAGTTGCTGGTGTGGTAACGGGTCTGGCATGGACTAGTGTTGGTGGCGATATTTTGTTTGTTGAAACTTCTTTAACCAAAGGGAAAGGAAAAATAACCCTCACTGGACAATTGGGAGACGTCATGAAAGAAAGTGCTATCAATGCCAATACCTGGCTAAAGGCAAATGCTCATACCTATGGCATCAACCACTTGATATTTGATCAATATGATATTCATATTCATTTTCCTGCAGGTGCCGTCCCAAAAGATGGCCCAAGTGCTGGTATTACCATTTTAACTGCATTGGCTTCGATCATAACTCAACGTAAAGTTAAAAATCGTCTAGCTATGACTGGAGAAATTACTTTAAGAGGTAAAGTATTGCCCGTTGGAGGAATTAAGGAAAAAATCCTTGCAGCTAAACGTGCTGGAATAAAAGAAATCATTATGTCTAAGGCAAATCGTAAAGATATTGAGGACATTAACCCATCGTACATCTCCAACCTTAAATTTCATTTTGTAGATCAAATGAGTGAAGTTTTAGATCATGCACTAACCAAACAAAAGGTCAAAAATGCAAAAACATGGGAGGTTGTGATTCCCAAGGAAAATTCCTAAAAATTAATAATTAGGTAAATCAAATTTTCTTAATTGGGAAATAAAGACCTTAAAATCTTTTGGATAATCAGCTTGTATTTCCATAACAGTTCCGTCAATGTCCATAATAGTCAATGAATACGCATGCAATGCAAATCGGTTAATCATAGGTCGTTCTTCTGAATCCTTTTTAAGGTTGAACTTTTTCTTGAAACTGGATAAAAAGGGTATCTTACCTCCATAAATTTCATCCGCAGCTATCGGTGCATTTTGAGAAGCTAAATGGATTCTGATTTGATGTTGTCTACCCGATTCTGGACTACATGAAATCAGCGTATAATGCGTAAAATTTTCAAGGGTATTAAAGGTTGTTTTACTGGGTTTCCCTTTCTGCTTATTAATGGCACTCCTCCCACTTCTGGTGGTTGCTAGTGGAAGGTCTACTGTGAAATTATCGTAAGAGTGGATTCCATGGGATATAGCGTGATACGTTTTTTTGACTATTCTTTTTTCAAACGCTTGGGCTGCATGAGCGTATGCGTCGGAATTTTTAGATAACAGCAATACACCACTGGTTTCTTTATCCAATCGATGACAAAGTTGCAATTGATCATCATATTTTTTAGCTTGTTCAAAAACGGAATTAGCTAGACCAATTCGTTCATGAAGACTGCTTACACCCGGAGGTTTATTAATTGCCAAGTAATTGGAGTTTTCAAATACGATTTGTTCCTTAAATTTAAATCTTTTCACGACTTAAGTATGGATATACAATCTTCTACACCTTGCTTTGTTTGATCTCCAGAAGATAGATTTTTCAAGGTTAGAACTGCAGACTCCATTTCATCCTGTCCAATTACAATAGCATGGGTAAATCCTTTATTATTGGCAAAATCTAACTGTTTATTAATCCGTTTTTTATCTGGATAAACCAATGTTGATATTCCAGCTTGTCTAAGTTTTTGTGCAACTCCAATACCATAGCGTTGTGATTCAAGGTCAAAATGACAAATCAAAACAGATTGATTAGCTGATTTGTGATCTGGCCATAAATTTTGAGTCTCTAATATTTCATACAATCGATCTACACCAAAGCTAATACCAACCCCTGACACATCTTTTAAACCAAAGATATCGGTTAGGTTATCATATCTGCCACCACCCGATACACTTCCTATATCGCTGTCTAGAATAATCGCCTCAAAAATACATCCGGTATAATAATCCAGCCCACGAGCAAGACTTAGATCAAGTTCTAATTTTATGGTTAATGGTGAATCACCCAAAAATCCTACAAGTTTTCTTAAATCCTCAATAGCATCCATTGCCAGCGTATTTGAGTTAAAAGAAGAAGCGAGCTGATCCAGCATGTCTACATTCAAATCAGAAACAGTAATCAATTCAAAAAGCTGAAAGCATTTAGCTTTTTCAACTCCTGCATCCATTAGCTCTTTAATCACTCCATCTTTTCCAACCTTATCCAATTTATCTAAAGTGGACGTAAATCTGGCAACTGGGAAATCAAGTGAAAGTTCATCAACCATCGCCTCTAAAAATTTTCGATGATTGAGTTTAACTACTGCATTAGATAGTCCAAGCTTTGTAAACACCTCATCATAAATATGAATTAAGTCTGCCTCATGTATCAAAGAAGAACTGCCTATACAATCCGCATCACACTGTGTAAATTCTCTAAACCTTCCTTTTTGAGGACGGTCTGCCCGCCAAACTGGTTGTATCTGATATCTTCTAAAAGGAAACGAAATTTCATTCCTATGTTGCACAACAAATCGAGCAAATGGAACAGTCAGGTCATACCTCAAACCAAGCTTGGATTCACCAGGAATCCATCTTTCAGGAAATAACTCATTGATTTTTTGTGCCTTTTCTTCGTCAATTTCATGAACGATCTCTCGATTACTCCTAATTTTATACAATAATTTATCACCTTCATCTCCATATTTACCCGTGAGCATACTTAGGTTTTCGATAGCAGGAGTTTCCAGCGGCTCGAAGGCGTATTTTTTGAATACTACTTTAATTATATCCAAAATAATGTTACGTTTTCGCATAACTTCTGGTCCAAAATCTCGGGTACCTTGTGGATTGGAAGGTTTTTGCATTGCAACAAAGGTAAGTTACTGGTTTTTAAAATTGTTATTTAACAATCTATAGTTGTACTTCTGAATATACATCTTCAATTTTTGCAACATCATTTCGACCGCCTCAGGCATTTGAATAGACATATCAACTAAATGAGTTGGGTCTGATTTATAATTAAATAATCGAACGTGCTGATCACCATTCCATTCAATAGTTAGTGAATCTGTGGTATAGGTGTAAATATTACCATCAAAATGGGCTATTCCATTAGTAGACGAATCACTGAGCAAACTAGTCCCAAATGCATAATGACTTCCTGTAGATGCTAGATGTTTAATCGTCGTAAAAATATCAATATGTTGAACAACCCGTGGCTCCTCACGATGATCAACCCATTTTGGAGCGTAGACAAATAGAGGAACTGCATACTTTCCTCGATATGATTGATAAGCTCTCGATTCATTGATGGAGGAATGATCTGCTGTAATAATAAAAATAGTGTTCCTAAACCAACTCTCCGATTGGATAGAATCAAAAAATTTTCTTAAAGCATGGTCAGTGTAAACAATCGATTGATGAATATCACTAGTCCCCTTTGGAAGGTCAACATACTTATCAGGAATTCGATATGGATGATGACTACTTAATGTAAATATTCCTGAAAACCACGGTTGGTTTTGAGAAGATAATTTGGAGCCACAATAGGCTAAAAACGGTTCATCATAGATACCCCATGTTCCATCAAAATCTGCGATATCGGGATAATCTTGCTTTGCATAGTAATTATCTATTCCTTGAGATTGCAAATAGGGTTTAAATCCCATTGATAATTCATCTGCACCATGAAAAAATGAAGTCGTATAGCCTACTTTTTTTAACGCTTTAGGAATTGTATTAATATCAGATTGTGTATAGAGTGAACCAATAAAAGGTTGTTTGCTTAAACAAGGTATTCCCGCTATGCAAGAAGCTACTGCATCAATAGACCGAAGACCATTTGCATAAGCGTTCGTAAAGTTGAGAGATTGATTCATCAAACTATCTAAAAAAGGAGTATAACTTGGTCTATTACTTTTATTGAGTTGGGTATATTCCTGCCCAAAACTCTCAAGCAGAATCAAACAAATATTCGGATTTTGAATAGGTAACTCTTCATACGTTTTAGCATCCTTTGACAAGTTCTCTCTCAATAAGTCATCAGAAAAGTAAGCTTTGTATTTAATATCTTGTTTCCCATAAGACTCCAACAAGAAATAGATTGGTGTAACAGCATAAGTCACTTCATCGCTAGTTAATTCTGCATAAGCATCCATTAAATTTAACGGTTTTAGTGCTATACCTCCACGAGCAAAAAAGCCAATTAGTAAAAATGTAAAAAAGCTTAATACTAGCCCAGCTTTTCGAGTGATATCTATACTCAAATTATGGTAGATTTTATTTACTAGGAAAATGACAACTAGTATTAGTATTACAAAATACCAATTTTCTAAAATGTATCCCCATAAAATAACTGGACTCTGACCAGAAACAAGCTGAAATAATTCTGGTCCAACAATAACCTTACTTACAGGCAAATACAATACTGCTACTAGATTAAAAACAAGAGCGAATAAAAACAGTAAACTAAATACAAATTGAGTAAAAAAACGCCACCATTTTTTTTGGAAAAATAACCCAACACCTATGCATATAAATAGTGGAGCATACCATATAGCGAGTGTTTTCAAATCAAATCTTACCAGATAAATCACATAGCTCGATAAATCATTTATGACTATATTATCATTCGTAAGAAATAGCCAAATACGACTTATCCAAAAAGGAAGAACTAAGCAAAAAAGAAAAGAGAAAGTCTTAACAATATTTTTTATCCTAAAATCCACTTGAATAGATTGCAAATTATACTAAATTTGCAGTCCTTTAAAAGGAAAAATTGAATTTAGTTGAATTAAACGGTAAGTTCATATTTACATAACCATAGCGATTTTAAATAAAATGAAAAGCGAAATACACCCAGATAACTACCGATTAGTTGTTTTCAAGGACATGTCTAACGGATATCAGTTTCTAACTAAATCTTGTGTTGAGACCAAAGAAACAATTACATACGAAGACGGAAACGAGTATCCAGTATACAAGCTAGAGATTTCTAGTGCTTCTCATCCATTTTACACTGGAAAGACCAATTTCGTGGATACAGCTGGTAGAATTGATAAATTTAACAAGCGTTACGCCAAAAAGAAATAGGCATAACACCAACAATATCAACAAGGCTTTCTATATTTGGAGGGCCTTTTTTTATGAATATCATATTATTTGACGATCATCGGAGAGTAGATTTACTCCCATTAGCTTTCACAAGACCATGTGCAGAGTTAAGGGTTGGTATACTAACCATATCAGAAAAATGGGCTAAACACTTACCTGGTAAAACTTCTCACCTAACTCAAGATTACCTTAGCGAAAAGTATGCTCTAAACCACGAGAATGAGAACTTATACATCAATGGCAGAGCATTACCAGATGATGACTTAATATCACAAATAAATTCGCTTTCAAATAATGAAACTTTAATAAATGATGAAGTCATCATTGCTTTCAAAACTGAAGCTCATTTAACTAGTTATGAGGAATTAGTTCAATTTTCATCGGCAAAATCACAAAAAGAGATATCATGTACCTTAATAAATCATACACACGATATATTCTCTAAAAATGGAAGTGAAATCAAAGCAGATTTTGAAATCTTAACTAAAAATCGTGATAGTCATCAACTATCAGCCACAAATACACATATTGGTAAAAGTATTTTTATTGAAGAGGGAGTTCGAGCAGAGGCAGTTATATTTAATACAGAAAACGGACCCATTTATCTAGGAAAAAATAGTACAGTCATGGAGGGCAGCCTTATTAGAGGCCCCTTTGCACTTGGTGAAAATGCTACAATTAAAATGGGTGCCAAAATTTATGGCGATACCACGGTTGGCCCGCAATGCAAAGTTGGAGGAGAAGTAAGTAATTCTATATTTTATAAAAATAGCAACAAAGGACATGACGGTTTTATCGGGAATTCTGTTGTTGGTGAGTGGTGTAATCTCGGGGCAGACACCAATAGTTCTAATCTAAAAAACAACTACGCAAATGTTAAATTATGGGACTATTCAAAACAACGATTTTTAGATACCGGACTACAATTTTGTGGTTTGATTATGGGTGATCACAGTAAGTGTGGTATAAATACCATGTTCAATACTGGAACTGTAGTAGGTGTATCAGCTAATATTTTTGGTGGGAATTTCCCAAGGAATTTTATTCCATCATTCACTTGGGGCGGTTCATCTGGCTTTGCAACCTATCAAACCAATAAGGCTTTTCAAACTGCCAAAAAAGTAATGGAAAGACGAAATGAAGAACTCACAGAACAAGAACAAAAAATATTATTATCCATTTTTGAAAATACTTCAGCGTATCGATTTTGGGAAAAAAACTAACATAAAATGAGACAAAAAATAGTAGCAGGAAACTGGAAGATGAACCTTGATATCAATGAAGGTAAAGCGTTATTAACTGAAATTTTAGATTCTAACATTAATCAAGATACATTAACCATTATAGCACCACCTGCTGTTCATCTAAACAGCTTTAACCAGATGCTATCACATACCACCATAGCTCTCGCAGCACAAAACTGTCACCAGCAAGATTCAGGTGCATACACAGGAGAATTATCTGCTGGTATGCTCAGAAGTGTTGGAGTAGAATATGTCATTTTAGGACATAGTGAACGAAGAGAATATTTTATGGAAGACAGTTTATCTTTATCCTTCAAGGTAAATAACGTCATTAAACATGGTTTAAGACCCATTTATTGCTGTGGTGAAACACTAACTCAACGCCAAGAGGGTGAACATTTTAGAACTATAAGCAACCAAATTGAGCACGGATTATTCCATTTAAACGAAATGGAGCTACTAAATTGCATTATTGCATATGAACCTGTATGGGCTATTGGAACAGGCGAAACTGCATCACCTCAACAAGTTCAGGAAGTACATAGTTATATTCGAAAAACCATAGCCAAACAATATGGTGATATGGTAGCTGACAACATTTCCATTTTATACGGAGGTAGTGTAAAGCCTGCAAATGCAAAAGAATTATTTACCTGCCCTGATATTGACGGTGGACTAATAGGAGGAGCTGCACTGAATGCAGAAAGCTTTGCCGCTATTAGTAACAGCTTCTAAAATAAATACCCTATTCCTATAGCTATTTGATCAATCGGTTTAAAACTAATTCGTTCATCAATATTTTCACCGGGTGCTGAGTACTGTTGAAAATTCAAATTAAGGTTTGATCTTGATTCAACTGACAAACGAATATTTTTGATCGGATCATAATACAATCCAACAAACGGCTTTAATCCAATATTCCAGTAGTAACCATAGTATGTCTCATAGGGCTTTTGATTTAATGTAGAATTCCAGTAACCATCTATACCAGCATAGAGTTTAATCAAATCAAAACCATCCAGTTTTAATTGTTTTTGAAAACCCAAAGACAGATTATACATTACTGTCCCACTTTCAGAAGCAAGAGTATCACTTCTGATTTCCTTATCCGTATCTATAAACATGGAAAGGCCTCCCCTAAGTACTATTGAATTATTGATTGCACGTTTGTACATCAATTGGTAACTAGACTGGTCGTTAATCTCAGTTAAATCTAAAATTAAGTCAACTTGATGTTTATTCTGTCCAGACACGAATAATCCTGTAAATAATAGAACTAGGGTTAATATTTTTTTCATGATGTAGACACAATGATACAAAATAAAAAAGGCTCCGAAAAAATCGGAGCCTTAAAATATTCAATTTCGTTTAAAATTAATTACCTGCTTGAGAGAAATCAATTCGTTTAGAGGCATAATCAACGTCTGCATCAGCAGCATAATCAGTAGTAATTCTACTTCTTTCAATACCATAGTTAGCTTCTAAATGATCAATGATTGAGTTAGCTCTTTTCCATGCTAGTCTCTCACCACTTTTACTTCTAGTGTATCCGGTAGCTGTAACGCTTAAAGTAGGACACATTCTCATCTTTTCAGCAAGTGTATATAACGCTCCATAAGAAGATGAAGAAATTTTCGAACTTCCATTATCAAACATAATAGTTGGAAGTGTTACATTGTCACAATTGTAAGCTGAAGACTCTTTGATTTCAAATGCTTTTCCTTTGGAATCAACCATTGCACCAGCTGGGCTGTTAGGCTCAGCATCCAAAGCATTAGGAATACCGTCTCCATCGTCATCTTTAGCAACACCGTCTGCATCAACATCAGCAACTAGAGAGAAGATTTCTTTGTCGTTGCTGTCAGGTACACCATCACCGTCTGTGTCAACAGCAGTACCATCGCCATACGTTTTTACTCCCTCTGGAGTTTCGTTATCTTTATCAAAATAATCAGCTACACCATCACCATCTGTATCAGCCATTAAGTTTTTGAGACTTTTATTGATAGAATCCATTTCGCTGTATAACGTTTCAACTGGATTTAACCAATCGTTGTGATCATCTCGATCTTTATCACCGAATTTATATGACAACTGAACACCTAAAGTAGAATAAGAATCCCATGCTCTATTTCTTTCAGTGGTTGAATTAAATAGTTCTAAGTCATGAGCATCAAGATCATCAGATCGAGTTAATCTTGTTTTCCATTCTAATCCTAAATCAAATTTATCATTAAGAATATATTTCATTCCTAAGCCCAAAGGAAAAGTTAAATCTGTTCCAGAGTAAGCACTTGTAGCACGCACAGTTTGTGTAGGATCAGTTGTTGCGTTACCATTAGCATCAAAGTATTCCATTTCACCGGGGAAAGATGTTGCATAACCGCTAGCATCTGCAGCATCAGTAATTTCACCTTCCACGTCACTACTGATAATTCCAACACCAAAAGAAACGAATGTTTGAACTTTTCTTAGTGGTCTAAGAAATGACCAGTTTCCTGCAGTAATAACTGCAGAGACATCTGCATCAATAAAGTTATTGGCGTACTCATATGAGCTTTTAGAGTCATTCCTTGAAGCAGACCAAAATAAGTCAGTACCATTTTTACTTCCAGCCATCTTACCTATGTTAGCTGATGCTTTCATACCTAGGGTTTGTGATGCGGAATATTTAACGTGAAGCCCACCTGAGAATGAAAGATTTTCATGTGGTGCATCAAAATGACCAAATGTAGGACTTACTTGAGCACCAACTGACCATTTTTGAGCTGAACTAAACTTTGAAAAGTAATCGTTTTGTGCTTGAGAACTGGTGTATCCAAGTATAGCAACTATTAATAATAATAACTTAAGTGATTTCATGATTTGTGTTGTCGTATTCATTTGTTGAATTGAATATATGTATTTTAATTTGGTACAAAAGTATGTTTTTTTACATAAACAACAACATACTAGTAGAATATGATCCACACTTTTTGGTTTGATTCTATACCAAAATGCTGTTGAATTGTAATTGAGTTTGTTAATAATGGCTTCATATGTATCACAATGTGATCTGTTCTCTCTTGAATATGCTGTGGATTAAAGTAGGCTCTCTTGATTTTTAAAACCTTTTTTAAATCGGCTGAACTTGCTATTCGTTGGGACCACTTCATATCCATAATCACCTGTATATCAGACAGTTTATCCATCAATTTTGACCATTTATTTCCAAGTTTGACACCTTTAAATGTCTCCAAGATTGCTTGATCATATACTCTTATACTGGATTTTATTGATTCAAGTTTTTGATCGTGAGATTCTTTTTCTGCAGCTAATTCTTGATCATGCTTTAGTGCAATTGGATTCTCATCTTCAAACCATTCTGTTAAATCATTGTTGAAATATTTTTCTTGAAATTTAAATGGGATCAAAACAGCTGAAGTCCTTACTATCATTGATGGTAAGGGCATTTCATAATTATCAAAAAGCCCTTTTAACTGTAACCAATAATTAAGTTCACTTGAACCTAAAACTGTGCACACATTGGGGAGTATCCACTCTTGGTAAAGTGGTCTTAAAGCCGCATTAGGACTAAGGTTATTATAATTCTCTTTAACAAAATCTACAGGCGATTCACCTGAGAAGTCTGCTAAATCATCAATTCTAACTCTGTCATTTTTCTGCAATAAAAAAAGATTGCAAGATCTAACCCTCAATTGTCTCTTAAAACCAGCTTTTTCAAGCTTTTGAGATGATTCAATGATAGCTTGATTATTACTGTAATTTAACTCGTCAATCATGACAGGAGTGAAGCTTGATTTCAATAATTTGCTATCTGCATCCAAAATAATTAATCCTGTATGACCTAGATAATCATGTAATAATTTTCTAAAGGCGATAGCAAGGTTTTCAGACTGTCTATATATCTGAACAGCCCGTTGTAAAAAATACTGTTGAATGTCACTTAATTGATATTTATCTATCAGATCTTGAAATAGCTCGGCAACTCCTTTCGTGTTCATTCTTCCGACTGCTCCTGACTGATTAGTATCCCATTTTAACTGATTTCCAAAAAAAGATATAGAAGCAATTTCTTCTAGATCGTGATCTTCGGAAGCCATCCAGAAAATTGGCACAAAATTTTGATTCTGAAACTTTTTGTTAAGTTGACTAGATAGTGCTATAGCATCAAACACTTTATATAAAACATAAACTGGCCCTAACCCTAAATGAATCTGTTGTCCAGTTGTTATTGTGAACGTGTTTGATTCTTTTAGTTTATCAATATTTTCTTGAACAACTCTTGATTTTGAAAGATTGATGTCTGCTTCATCATATTGACGATACAAATCTTGAACTAAGTGATTTCTCTTTTGCTGTGAAAAAGATGACTTACCTTTAATCGCTTTACCAATACCCTTCATATCAGGTGTGTAAGTGTAAAGTGATCTAAGTTTATGTCCTTTATAATAGGCTTCCAGTAGAGAATTACTGAAAAAGGTTTTGTCTCTTATAACAGGAAAAAATTCCACTATTTATTCAGTTTAGCCAATAGATCAAATGATTCAGCACCCGTAATCGTCGTACTCACAAAATCTCCCACTCTTAAATATCCTTCGTTTAGGGAAATAATCACCTCATTATCTACCTCAGGCGAATCAAATTGAGTGCGTCCAATGTAACTATCTCCCTCAATTCGATCGATAATCACTTTTTGGTTCGATCCGATTAATTTCTGATTATGAGCAAATGAAATATCATGTTGTATACCCATAATCTCATCTGCACGAGCAGATTTAATCTCCTCAGAAACATGATCTTCTAATGTTCCAGCATGAGTTCCATCCTCATGAGAGTAGGTAAAAACACCCAAACGATTAAATTGATAGCGACTCACAAAATCTTTCAACTCCTCAAAATCTTGATCATACTCTCCTGGATGACCAACAAGTAGGGTTGTTCTTAAAGCAATATTGTCTACTTCAGACCGAATTCTGTCTAATACCTCCTCTGTTCTTCTTTTGGTAATTCCTCTTCGCATTGATTTTAATACGTTGTCTGAAATATGTTGAATAGGTATATCCAAATACTTACAAATATTTGGCTTTGAATTCATGACAGGCAACACATCAAATGGGAATTTTGAGGGATATGCATAGTGCAATCGTATCCAATCGAGGCCTTCAACATCACTTAGCCTATCCATAAGCTCAGCCAACTTTCGCTCACCATACAAATCAATGCCATAGAAGGTAGAGTCTTGAGCAATCAACATAATCTCTTTTATTCCATCTTTTACCAATGCTTTTGCCTCACTCACAAGCTGTTCCATAGGCTTAGATACGTGCTTCCCTCTCATCAAGGGTATTGCACAGAATGAACACGGACGATCACAACCTTCTGAAATTTTCATGTATGCATAGTGTTTAGCTACAGAGGACTTTCGTTCACCAATCAGCTCTTTGCGATAATCCACCCCAAGGTTATTTAATAATTGAGGTAATTCGAAAGT
>JAKMFK010000063.1 GCA_022425465.1 Bacteroidia bacterium
GAGAAATTGATTGAGTGATTTATGATAGGCTTATCATAGCAAATTCTTAATTTTGCAGACATAATTATGAAGTACAAAGCACTCAACTCGCAACTATTCATCCAGAACCGCACCCGTTTTGTTTCTCAAATGGAACCCAACAGCATTGCTATTTTTCATAGCAATTATCAGTACAGTTGGAATGGCGATATGACTTACAAGTTCAAGCAAAACTCGGATATTTTTTGGTTGAGTGGGATAGATCAAGAAGACAGTATATTGGTCTTGTATCCTGATTGTCCAATTCCAGAATATCGAGCTTGTCTTTTTTTAGTGGAAACCAATGAAAAAATTGTAATTTGGGATGGTTATAAATATACTAAAGAAGATGCAAAGGCTACAAGCGGAATAAATTCGATTTTTTGGAACAGCGAATACATGCAGCAGTTGAGACCAATCATTAATATGGCAGATAACATCTATCTTCCATTAAATGAAAATGATCGGTTTTCACCAAAAAGTCCTAGCAAAGCAATTGATTTTGCGAACGAAATTCAGCAATTATATCCTCTGCATACGTATAAGCGAGCGGGCAAAATATTGCAGCGATTACGCAGTGTTAAAACGGCTTTGGAGTTGGAGGTGATGCGTGAGTCTGTTCGTATCTCAAAATTGGGTTGGGAACGCGTTATGAAATTTGTCAAACCTGGTGTTTGGGAACATGAGATTGAAGCTGAATTAATTCATGAATTTACTCGAAATAGAGCAAACGGATTTTCGTTTGAGCCTATTGTTGCTAGTGGACTTTCGGCTTGCACATTGCACTATATTGAAAACAATAAACAGGTCAAAGATGGTGATTTGGTGCTTATCGATTGTGGTGTTGATTATGCCAACTATGCAAGTGATATGACCCGATGTATGCCTGCAAACGGTAAATTTTCGCCTCGTCAAGCAGATGTGTACAATGCTTCGCTTCGTGTAATGAAACAAGCTCGAGAAAAATTGGTGCCTGGTACACTTTTGATGGAATATCAGAAAGAGGTAGAAGGTTTGATGGAAGATGAGTTAATCGGTTTAGGCTTATTGACCAAAGAGGATATTAAAAATCAGAATCCATCATGGCCAGCACTTAAAAAATACTTTATGCACGGTACATCACACTTTTTAGGTGTGGATGTGCATGATAGTGGAATGCGATATGAGCCGATGCAGGTGGGCATGACATTCAGCTGTGAGCCTGGAATATATATTCAAGAAGAGGGTATAGGAGTGCGAATTGAGAATCAAATTCTTATTACTGAAAATGGCCCTGTCGATATGATGGATGAAGTAGGAATGCCTATCGAAATCTCGGATATCGAAGACTTTATGGCTAGGTAAGGGCTCAATTCTGAGCTAATTCAAGTTATTTAGATAAAAAAGTAAGTTTAGTTATACAGATTTTTTGAATAAAACATTACCTTTGCAAGCCTTTAAAAGAGAATAACAGACGAAAAGTCAATAAAATAAAACACCATGAGTAAGCGTACATTTCAGCCTAGCAGACGTAAAAGAAGAAACAAACACGGTTTCAGAGAGAGAATGGCTACTAAGAATGGTAGAAAAGTTTTAGCAGCTCGTCGCAAAAAAGGACGTAAGAAGCTAAGTGTTTCTGACGAACCTCGTCACAAGCATTAATTTTTCTCCCCCAATTAAACAAAATGGGGACATCTAACACATTTCATAAGAAAGAAAAACTTTCGCATAAGGAGACCATTGATTCTATTTTTAACAAAAAAGGGGAGTCAATTTTTAATCCTCCGATTCTCTTCGTTTATTTAAAGAAAGAACTTAAGACACCATATCCGTGTCAATTTTTTATATCTGTGGGCAAACGAAAATTTAAAAAAGCAGTGGATAGGAATCGAATTAAGCGTCAAATAACGGATATTATCAGACTCCAAAAACAGCGTATCTATCAAAGCATAAAAAATGATGCACAGTATGCGATTGGTGTTATTTACTTGGGTAAAGAAATGCCAGATTATCAGATACTTGAAAAAAAATTAACTTTGTCCATTGATGAATTTATTAAAAGGATTGAGTAAGGCATTATCATTAGTTTT
>JAKMFK010000080.1 GCA_022425465.1 Bacteroidia bacterium
GAACTCCAGATGATTTAAAAATTAAATATGATCGATCAACCGTAAAGGAAAATATCAAAGAGGAAGTTAGGAACGAAAAAAAGAGGTTCATACAAACATTAAAAGGAGAAAATACACTTCAAGATCAAGAAAAGAAAACAAAAAGTTACGACGACATTTGGGACGAATAATTATATCAACTCTTAAACAATGTACTTGATATATAATCCGCAAATAGCATTCCTTTATCAGTCAGTTTCACGTTTGAATCATGGACTTCCATCCAATCCAATGAAACCCAATACTTGATGTCCTCACGAAACAAGCTCATAATATCGTAGTTGAAATCCGTATTTATAACTTTAAGATCTATCCCCCACTTTGTTCTCAACCCTGTCAGTAAATACTCATTGACTCGATTAGTCTTGGTGAGTTCTTCAGACTCAAAATACCCTTCTCTCATAGGAATGTGTTCCAAATACAATTTGTTATTACTCACATTCCAATACCTACTGTTGCCGTCAAAACTATGAGCAGATGGACCAACTCCGAGGTATTTTTCACCTCTCCAATAGGATGTGTTATGTTTTGAATAATTACCTGGTATGCAAAATGATGAAACTTCATAGTGTTCCCAACCCAATTCATTTGACAATTCTGTAAGTATTTTATAGTGACTTGATGAAATATCATCATTCGGCTTCTCATATTTACCCTGATTAACTAATTTAATGTAGGGCGTATTTTCTTCCATCGTTAAACTATATGCAGAAAGATGGTTAATCGGCATGTTAAATGCCTGACTAACAGAATCAGACCATTCATAGTCACTCAAGTGCGGAAGGCCGTATATTAAGTCCATTGTAATATTTTTAAACCCAATTTGTGCAGCATGCTCGACGCACTTTATACTTTGATTGGCATTATGGCTTCTATTCATCCATTTGAGGTGTTCGTCATTAAAACTTTGAACTCCAATACTTAATCGATTGATCCCAACGAATTTCAATTCTTTTAAGTACTCTTTATCTAAGTCATCTGGATTGCACTCAAAGGTTAACTCGGCATTATCATCAATCTTATAGTTTTTATGAATAACACCAAAAATCTCGTCTATTTCATGTATGGATAAAACACTTGGCGTTCCCCCACCAAAATAAATAGAGCTTATTTTATCATTTGAATCAAAAAAATCTTTCCTAAAGGTCAACTCATCAATAATTGCACCAATTATCTTTTCCTTCATCTTGAAGGAAACAGAAAAATGAAAGTCACAATAAAAACATGCCTTTTTACAAAACGGGATATGAATATATAATCCTGACAAGAATAATTTTACTAATGCAATATCGTTTATTTTTGTAATTAAACGTGCATAAATTTGTTGTAATCACGGGCTTATTATTTCTTCCATTTTTTTGCCAAGCTCAAACAATCACCTTAGGTATTAAAAGTGAAAAAGGGATATCTTATACCCAACTATTGGATACATCATCTGTATCACTAAAACTTCAAGAAAAAATAAACGAATGTCGGTATGAAGGTTTTTTAAGTGCTAGTATCGATTCTACAAAAACACTTCTTAATGATTCTATAATAGCCTACTTATCTTATGGCCTCCCCTACACACATATTGAAATCAATAGCCCAAACCTTCCTAATAAATATCTCGATGCAAGAAGAAATTATGTTTTAGATTTAGCTACTTTTTCAAAGCTGCAACAGGAAGTCATTCAAGACTACCAAAATTCTGGGTTCCCCTTTGTTACATTATTGCTTGCCAATCCAAAAATTAAAAAAGACACATTAGCGGCAAAGCTAATAGTGGATCCATACATCCAATTTGTTTATGACACACTCGTTATTCGTGGTAATTCAACTATTTCAAAAAAATACTTGAGTAAATACCTTGAAATTGAAGAAGGAGAACTATACAATGAAAAGAGTATCAAAGACATAGACGTTAAACTTGAAAATTTGCCATTGGTGAAAACTAAATCAAAGACTCAGGTAGTTTTTTTTAGAGGCCGAGCACAAATCATTTTAAACATTGACGACGCTGTAATTGATCGATTTGATGGAATCGTAGGTCTGGCACCAAACAGTGATAACAGCAACGAGAATTCGCTTTTAATAACTGGAGAAGTAAACATAGAGCTAAATAATTTACTTAAAAGTGGTAAACAGCTTAAAATTCAATGGAAAAACTATCTTAAAAACTCTCAAAAACTTGACCTATCATCAACCATTCCATATCTATTCAATTCAAAATTTGGTATTAATGGAGAATTAAAACTTAATAAATTCGATACATTATTTTTAAATCTCAATAGTAAAATATCCTTCAGATACCAAGGAAATGGGAATAATTATGTACAATTTTATTACCAGAATATCCAAAGCAATTTGCTGAGTGTCGACACTAATTCCATAAGAATACAAGAAAAAATACCAAGCAATAACCCCTATTCGATTGATAATTATGGACTTAGTGTTTATCGAAAAAAGGTAGACAAGTTAAACAACCCAAGAAAAGGATTTGCAATATCAAGCGACATTGCAATAGGTCAAAAAACCATTCAAAAAAATAGGGACATTAATAGTATGAAATTTATTGATTCACAAACTGGCAGCAGTATATCACTATATGATACCATTAAGTTAAAACACCTAAGACTCAACATATCCATAGATTTAACCTCATTTATTCCCATTAAAAAGAAAAGTACAATTCATCAACATCTATCCTTCCGAGGAATATTTAGTGAGCAAGTATTTTTTAATGAAATTTATAATTTTGGAGGCTTTTCAACCCTAAAAGGTTTTGATGAAAACGAATTTTTTGCAAGCAAGTCACTTGTTTACACATTAGAATATCGATACTTAATTGGAGAGAACAGCTATATTGGATTGTTCCTAAATGCAGCTGCTTATGAAGATAAAATTAGAAGCCAATCACTCATATATGACACCCCTATTGGGTTCGGACTATCAAGTAACCTAGAAATTGGACAAGGAATTCTTAACCTATCTTATGCTCTAGGATCGCAGAATAAAAGTGGATTCCAATTAAATACGGCTAAGATACATTTTGGTATAATTAATTATTTCTGATAATTCAACGAAATTTGCAAACTTGAATGGACCAAATATCATAACAGAATTAATATTAAGATATGAAATCCCAAACGTAATTAAGTTTTCGTTGCTTATAGCCTTACTCGTTATTGCATTAGTTTATGTGTTAATTCCTAATTGGTTTCTTCACATAAAGCTTTTAGTTTTAATACCCGTTCAGCGGTTTCAATGGCAAAGCGAAAAGTACAATGAAAACAGTGTATTTCGTTTGAGTTCATTTTTTACCTCCACATTTGTATTCAGTATTGCCATTTTTTCCTATTTGTCTAGTTTAAAGTGGTTTGATCACTATTCAGTCGTAACAACGTTTTTTGTGATTTATGGTTGTATCACCGTTTTATTCTTACTAAAATTAGCTTTAGATTATTTATACTTTTTCTTACACAAAGCCAAAAAGACAATGAATTTAATCATTGATTTTCAATATGGTTTAAATCAACTATTTGCTATAATAATTGGTAGTGTTACTCTTATTGATGTGTTTTTCTTTAGTCTGATAAGTAACCTGTATATCGTAGCCTTAACCATACTATTAATATACTTAATTCTCCGATTTGTAGGGACTACAATAATTCTAATAAACAATTTTAACTACCCAATTTTAACTGTAATTGTTTACCTTTGCACATTCGAAATCTTATCTATCATGGTTTTCATGAAGGTATTATTTGATAACATGTAAGGAGATAAAAATTGAGCGTAAAAAGTATTCTTATTTCTCAGCCACATCCAGGTGGCAAAAAGACCGTGTATGATTCCTTGACAGAAAAATACGGTGTCAAAGTGGATTTCCACCCATTTATTGAGGTTCAAGCTGTACCTGCTAGAGAACTTCGTAAACAAAAACTTCGAATTTTAGATCACGACGC
>JAKMFK010000115.1 GCA_022425465.1 Bacteroidia bacterium
AGATAAAGTTCCTGAATACTGGATTAGAAAGCAGACTTTAGTAAATGCAGAGCGTTATATAACACCTGAATTAAAAGAACTTGAAGAGAAAATTTTACTAGCTGATAGTAAAATTAGTGAAATTGAGAATCTTCTATTTGGTGAATTTGTTAATCGTTTAATCGTTTATGTTACGTCTATTCAGTCTGATGCTCGTCTTGTAGCTGAGATGGATTGTTTGAATAGTTTAGCTTACGTTGCTAAAAAGAATAATTATTCAAAACCAACAATAACAAATGATTTCCATATTACAATAAAAGGTGGAAGACATCCAGTAATTGAAAAACAGTTGCCTTTAGGAGAAGATTACATTCCCAATGATATATACTTAAATCATGACGATCAACAAATTATAATTTTAACTGGTCCTAATATGAGTGGTAAATCAGCATTGTTAAGGCAAACGGCTTTAATAGTTGTTCTATCTCAAATTGGCTCATATGTGCCAGCGAGACATGCAGAGATTGGATTGGTAGACAAAGTGTATACTCGTGTAGGTGCATCTGATAACATATCGCAAGGTGAGTCAACATTTATGGTTGAAATGGTCGAGACGGCTTCAATCTTAAACAACCTATCTAGTAGAAGTTTAGTTATTCTTGATGAAATTGGAAGAGGAACAAGTACTTATGATGGCGTTAGTTTAGCATGGAGTATTGCCGAATACATGAATAATAGTCCATATAAACCCAAGACATTATTTGCAACACACTATCATGAATTAAACCAGCTTGAAGGAGTAAATAAAGGGATTGTCAATTATCACATAATTACTGAGGAACAGAAGAATAAAGTTATATTTCTGAGAAAAATAAAAAAAGGAGGAAGTGAAAATAGCTTTGGAATCCATGTTGCAAGAATGGCTGGCATACCAAAACCAGTTGTAAAAAGAGCAAATCAAATATTAAATCAGTTAGAAAAAGATCGAGTTAACGTAAACACTAAAGATTCAAGCAAAAAAACTTCACCCAATGTTCAGATGAACTTATTTCAAATTAATGACCCTAAAACGACAGAAATTATAAATCTATTAAACAATATAGACGTTAATACGCTAACACCTGTAGAATCATTAATGAAATTAAATGAGATTAAACAATTACTTGAGAATTAACTTACTAATACTACTATGCTTAGTCTTTGGTATTTCAAAATCTCAGAATAGCTGGGTTTATTTTAATAGTAAATGCTCTGAAGCAGAAGACTTTTTTAAGGCCAGTGTGTGTCAAGACTTTATAGGTCAAATGAAAAATGATGGTATTCCTATAATTGGTCAAAGTAAATGGCTTAATGCTGTTTGCATTTCTGATCAATTTATAAACCGAGCTAAGTCTTATTCATTTGTATCACAAATTACTTCCATGGGTCAATATGCCCATCAAAATAATTCCATTCATGAAGATTATAATTATGGACAGAGTGATTGGCAGTTGGATATGATTAAACTCACAAATTATCATAAGCAAGGGAATACTGGAAAAGACATTACAATTGCACTTTTTGATGGTGGGTTCTGGAAGGTGGATAGTTTACCTATTTTCGATTCTCTATGGTATAATAATCAAATTCTTGCTACTAAAGATTTTGTAAATAATGGCCCTATGAAATTCAATCAAAGCACCCATGGTATGCAGGTTTTGGCTTTGACTGGAATAAATTATCCAGATAGTATGATGGGTGCTGCACCAAAAGCAAATTTTATACTTGCTCGAACTGAAAATACTTCTAGTGAGACTCATCTTGAGGAATTAAATTGGATCAATGCATTAGAATGGGCCGATTCAATAGGTGTTGATATTATTCACTCAAGTTTGGGATATTCACTTTTTGATACACTTCAAGGAGACTATACCTATGAAGACATGGATGGAAAAAGTACCATTATAACTATTGCAGCTCAATTGGCTGTTGAACGCGGTATATTTGTAACAAATAGTGCTGGAAATTCAGGAAATAAGCCTTGGTATTATATTACTGCACCATGTGATGGTAAAGATGTATTATGTGTTGGTGCTGTTGATAGCTTTCGTCAAATAACTTCTTTCTCAAGTAGAGGCCCATCATCAGATGGAAGAATAAAACCAGAGGTTTGTGCTATGGGACGAAGAAACACAATTCCTAATTCTAAAGGTGTTTTAAAAACAGGCAGTGGTACTTCATTCTCTGGACCTTTAATTGCAGGGATGGTTGCTTGTCTAAAATCAAAACATTCTGATAAAACAAATCGTCAAATATTCAATGCGGTCATTCAGAGTTGTCACATGTATGAAAACCCAGATTTTGAGTATGGTTATGGTATTCCTGATGTTTTAATTGCCGACAGTATTTTAAACATACCCATTGCACATATTAAGACCTCTAAAGAATTAAATGTAACTATGAGTCCTAATCCAGCTAAAAATAGGTTACAAATTCGATCAGAACCTGGATCAACATATCATTTAACTAATAATTTAGGTAAGATCGTTCAAAAAGGCTTCTTATCCAATTGGATTAACTTTATAAATATTGACGATCTAAATAATGGATTTTATACTTTAAAAGTAATAAAAGGTAAAACTAGCATTACAAAGAAATTAATCATTAATTAACAAAGTCATTGACATGTGTTTATCCGAAATTAAATCACTTCATTTGTAATAACTATACATGAAGAAATATTTTGCAGAATTTGCTGGCACCTTTTTACTTGTATTTTTGGGTGTATGGAGTATTGAGTATAGTAATCAAAATTTAGCTGATAATTTTCAAGCTTCTTTATGCTTAATAACAATTATTTTTGGGATAGCCGTAACATCTGCTATCATTCTATTTGGGGAAATCTCGGGTGCACACATTAATCCTGCCGTTTCTATTGCGTTTTTTCTCAATAAATCCCTAAATGGTGTTGAGCTATTGTTTTATATTATTTTTCAATGCTTAGGGGCTATCTTGGGAGCTTATTTTTTTAACTTAATCTATCCGAGTGAATATGTTGGCACTACATTACCTAATGTGAATACTACTTTCGCTTTTTCGTTTGAGATGGTTTTGAGTTTTATACTAATGATGGTCATTTTTTGGATAGCTAATCCGAATAATAAGCATACCAAACTTGCTCCTTATGTTATTGGACTACAAGTAGCCATCCATACGTATATTGTTGGGTTGGCAACATCCGTTAGTATGAATCCAGCAAGAAGTATTGGCCCTGCTATGGTTTCTGGTCATTGGGAACATTATTGGATATATTTAATTGCACCAATTGTTGGAATGGTTCTTTCATTTTTTGTTTGGAAAAATTTTAAAAAGATATGAAAAAGAAAAATATACTCGTATTATGTACTGGCAATAGCTGCAGAAGTCAAATGGCTGAAGCATATCTTAAACTCTATCATGGTAAAGAATGTAATATTTATAGTGCTGGGGTAGAAAAGCATGGTATAAACCCTTTTGCAATTGGAATTTTAATGGAAGACTCCCTAGATATATCTAATCACTACTCAAAAACAATAGAAGAATTGGATGACATTTCATTTGATTTACTTATAACAGTTTGTGACCATGCTAATGAAGTTTGTCCAGTATTACCAGGCAATCAAAGCAAAATTCATCACAACTTTAAAGACCCAAGTAAAATGAATGGCAGTTCTAGTGAAATTATAAAGGCATTCCGAGAAACTAGAGATGAAATAAAAGAGTTCTGTCGAAACATCAACATATTAAGTTAAGATTCCTTTTCTTTGTTATCAATGAACACAGATAGAAAACATCTATTAGAACAACTTGAGGAAAAATTTAATGCATCTGGACAAGATTTGGATACGCATCTCAATGGATTGCTTCATGCAAATCACATAACTTACTGGGATTATATTCAAACTGACGCCTTATTGAACCTTCAAATTCAAAGGACTCGATATCCTGACGAGATGGTTTTTATCATGTACCATCAGGTGAATGAAATCATTTTTAAAATGATGTTGTGGGAAATAGAACAGGTATCAACTAATAAAGCCCTAACTGTTGATTTTTTTGCAGAAAAACTATATAGAATTAGTAGATATGTAGATATGTTATCATCATCGTTTTCTGTGATGGGTGATGGAATGAGTTCAGAGCAATATCAAAAATTTAGAACTACCCTCACTCCTGCTAGTGGATTTCAGAGTGCTCAATATCGTAAAATTGAGTTTGCCAGTACAGAACTTATTAATTTGATTGACAATCGTTACAGATCAAATATTGATAGAGAAACACCTTACAGCCATGCATTTGAGCATCTTTATTGGCAAGCAGCAGGAAAAGATCATTCGACAGGTAAAAAGAATGCATTACTTACCAATTTTGAAAAAAAATACCGTAATGAATTTATCCAGTTCATGAAGGATTACAATACAACTAATTTGTGGACATGTTTTAAATCCTTGCCGAATGAAAAGAAAAATGACATAAAACTTTTAAATGCCATGAGGCATTATGACCATACATTAAATGTAAAATGGGTAATGGCACATTATAATGCCGCAAGTAAATACCTGACTCAAGATGACGGAACCATTGAAGATGCAACCGGCGGATCTGATTGGAGAAAGTACATGTTACCTAAATATCAAAAGCGTATCTTTTTCCCTGAATTATGGTCAGAATCAGAGCTACAAAATTGGGGAATAGACAACCTTGAAGACTACAAAAAATTAGATTAGTTATTAATCCATTTTAATAGTTCCATCTTATATGGAGATTTTAATCGTATAAAATAAATACCATTTGAATATTGAGCAACAAGAACAATTAAGAGTAGACTTTTCATAAGTCAAATAAACAAAATACCCAGATAACAAATGTCATCTGGGTATAATATCTAATATATATAATGTTAGTTTAAATACTGACCACTAGCTGCCTCAGAGACATTAATAATATGATCCCCAACTCGTTCAATGGATGAAAATATATTACTGTAGATTAAACCACTTTGAGCATTATAGTCTCCCTTTTCCATACTCTTAAGGTGTTTCTTTCGTAAATCATTTCTCAACTCATTAATAGCAACTTCGAGAGATACCGATTTATCAAGGTTTATCTCACTGTAATTACCACTTAAATTACTAATCATTAATTCATAAGCTTCTAAAACTTTATTGAAAAGCTCGTTTAAGTTATCTCGCTGATTTTGATCGAACCATAGTTTAGCATCAGTCTTTTTGTCGACTGTTTTAGAAATTTGCATATAAATATCACCTATTCGCTCCAAATCACTGGTAATACTCAACATAGATCTTAGGCGTAATGAAGATTTCTCAGTTAATTTAGAAGTAGAAACTTTTCCTAGATAGTTCGCTATTTCAGATTCTAGACTATCCGTTATTTCCTCATATTTAATTATCTTCTTCATTAATTTACCTCTCTTCTTAACATCCAATTCATTAATTAACTCTTGTGATTTTTTATGCATTTTGAATGTTAATTCAGCAAACTTCACAACTTCTTTTTTAGCTTCAAGAATAGATAATTCAGGGGTTTGTGTTATTCCACTCGATATAAACTCAAGCTTAAAAATTTCATCGTCTTCTCCCTTTGACTTAACGGTTGACTCAGCAATTTTCACTAATTGAGGTACAAACCAAATCAATAATAAAACATTGGTTAGATTAAAGATGGTATGGAAAGCTGATAGGCCAATTGTAGCCCCCTCTCCGCTTATTGTTACACCTAATTCATCAACAAATGGAGCCATTCCTAAAATACTAGTTGTAAACCACGTAACAATATTTAAGAAAACAGGCATTAAGAATATCATCCAAGTTACACCAACAATGTTGAACATGGAATGAATACGTGCAGACCGTTTCGCATGAACATTACCTACCAAAGATGCAAGTTCAGCAGTAATTGTTGTTCCAATATTCTCACCTAGTATCATCGCTGCACCAACTTCAAAAGGAATGATTCCTTTTAAAACCATTGTGAGTGTTAATGCCATTGCTGCACTTGAAGATTGAACAACTATTGTAACTAGTGTACCTAATAGAACAAATGCAATTCTACCTAAAAATGGAGAATCACTGAATTGAGTAAAAAATTGGACTATACCAGAGTTAGCATCTAAATCAGGAACTGCATCTTTTAAGAAACCAAGCCCCATAAACAATATAGCAAAACCAATAATTGCATTTGCCCATCCTTTAACCTTGTTCTTAGCCATAAACATTAAAGGTGCACCAAAAGCAATAAATATCAATGAGTAACTAGATAAGCTGATTTTGAAACCAAATAATGAAACTAACCAACCAGTAATTGTTGTACCAATGTTAGCACCCATCATCACTCCAGATGATTCTAATAGGGTTAGAAGACCTGCATTAACAAAACTTACAGTCATCACTGTAGTTGCACTAGACGACTGCACAAGAGCAGTAACTAAAAATCCACTAAGCACTCCTAAATATCGATTTCTAGTCATGCTACTAAGAATTTTGCGAAGACCACCAGCTGCAGATTGCTGAAGCCCCTCACTCATAAGCTTCATTCCAAATATAAATAATCCTAAAGAGCCTAATAACACGAGAAATTTATATAACCCCCAATCACGCAGGGTCTTGTATTTCCCTTTACCAGACCACACTAAATTGTCGCTTTCAGGAATTCCATTTTTAAGTATATTATTGATGTCACTTCCGTCTTTTAGACACCCAATCTGCCATACATACTTTTCACCAGAACTCATCCCTTCTAACTTGAATGAAGTACTTTTAGCATCAATTACAGGAGAATATTTCCATGGTTTACCTTTTTCAACTTTCTTTTGATACTTTATGATAATATTTTCGACATTGTTTATTTGATCGTAATCAATCAACCAGGAAAATTTTGCACCGGATATGATTCCTTTTGCATTAATATTTTTGAAGATATCTCCAGACAAATTACTATTTGTTGTTGAATCAGAGGCAAAGCTAGTATAGACTATAATGGTAAATAGAGTAACTAAGACCAATTTTAAACCAATTTTAATTTTGTTAAACATGGTGTGTAATCGTTTATTTATTTTCAATATAATGAAGTTCAAAGGAGATGCTAGAATGTTATCTTAACGTTAATTCATTGTTAATTTTTAAATTCCAAACTCTACTTGAAAACGTATTCTGTAGTTTGAATCGGCTACATTTTCCTTGGTTATATAGGAAATATCTGACTGAACCTTAAGTTTATGACCTACTATGTATTTAGACAGACCCAACGTGTATTCAGTTGTATTTAACTCAGCTCCCAAACCTTTTGCTAAATCAACTGAAGTATATCTTGCAGCAACCTCATAATTATTATCAAATAAATAACCAATCTGACCAACATATCCAGATCCTGAAGTAAATCCACTGATATCTTTAGATAATGTTTTATTAGCATACTCTCCCATTAAACTCCATCCATTGTATTTATATATAGCATCAATAAATAGCGTTGAAATATCATTATATTGTGAGTTAAAGTTACCTAAAGTATCTTCTAGCTGTACAAAATTTCCAAGTTGCCCTCCACTTCTATTGGTGTTTTCATTATAGCATGATGTAATACCAATTGCTAATTTAGGTTTAGTCTCTCTTTTTAAATCTGCACTAAAGTAATCTCCTTTTGATGTAAAACTTCCAAAAGGGTAAAATTCAAATCTACCGGTATATGATAACCCATTTTCTTCGTTAGATGCAGTAATATTTCTTCCTTCTCCAGTTGTAATTGCAGCTGCAAGTGTTAATGGCATACTTGCTAACTTTTGTTTAAATCGATATTGCACTCCAAAATCTCGATCAATATTAAACTTACTGTTCACATTACTTCTATCTACAAACTGAAGTGCCATAGAAGATATAACCCTTTCTCTATTCCCTGGCAGTTTAGTTTGTCCAAACCAGATTTGATGCTTTTTGTTTATGTTATATTTCATGACAGCATCCAAAACAATTTTTGATCCATCACTTACACGACTTGCATCTTTAGTTATTCCTTGATCTCGATTACTTAAGGCTAGCTCCAACTTATATTCAAACTTTGGACTATATATAAATCCTTTAGATTTGAGACGCATTCGCCTAACCATTGCTTTCATTTCTTGGTTATTCCCAGACTCATCACTTTCAAATGATGCTAAACTTTGTACTCGAAAACTAAGTTTCATTTTAACTCTGTCATCATTAGATTTAAATGATAGACCCTTATCAACCGTTTCATAATTAAATTGAGCTTTCACGTTTAATGTAATAACCAATAAGATTATTGATGATAAATATTTCATATTGCAAATATTTCGATGCGTTTGTTATCAAATAGTTAAGCAAATGTTAATATTGTTAACATAAGTTTTCTTTAATCTTAAATTGAGTAACAATTAATTAACAAATGTTCCATTAAAATTATTTATCCATAAACTAAATTTGCGGAATGATTCGAAAAGCCAATCCATCTGACATACCTATTATGATGAAATTAATTGTTGAATTGGCAATTTATGAACGTGCACCTAATGAAGTTACCAATACAGAGCAATCAATGCTTTCAGACGGATTTGGTGATGATGCGTTATATCACGCTTTCGTGGCAGAAATAGATAGCAAAATTATTGGTTTTGCAATAACGTATTATAGATATAGTACATGGAAAGGTAAGTGTTTATACCTTGAAGATTTGATTGTCACAGAAGAATTTAGAAAAAACGGAATTGGACAGAAACTTTTTGATTATTGCATTGACTTTGGCAAAGAAAATAATTGTAAAAAAATGATTTGGCAAGTGCTTGATTGGAATCAACCAGCTATTAATTTCTATAATAAAAATAATGCTCAACTAGATAATGGGTGGATTAATGGTGCATTAGATTTATGAAAAAAGACGCATTAGTATGGCTTTTCATAGTTTTAATTGACTTCATATTAATCTTAAATGTTGACAGTACTTTTGATAATGGAGATAGTATTTTACATTATTTACAAGCACATCAAGCTTTAAAAACACCCCATTACTATATGGACATGTGGGCAAAACCTCTTTTTATTCTACTGGCATTCCCACTCGCAAGCTATGGATGGATAGGAATGAAAATCTTTAATTCAGCTTGTATATTGTTTAGTGCATACGGATGTAAAAAGATATTTGACTTCTATCAATTAAACGGCTGGTATGGTGTTTTTCTATGCTTTTTTTCATACTCATTTTTTTTCGTTCAGTCTTCAGGTCTAACAGAACCATTATTTATGGTTTTTTTAACTTGGATTGTCTTTTTTGAACTAAAAAATAAGTCTTATTTATCCTATTCTCTATTATCATTTCTACCTTTCATTCGATCTGAGGGGTACATAATAATTATCCTATTTTTTGCTTATTCATTATTTTTTAAAAAAAAGCGTTTCGTTCCTTTTCTAATTATTGGGACATTTGTATACGGAATATTTGGCCTATTTTACTATAATGATTTCCTATGGATGTTCAATCAAAACCCATATTCTGGTATTGAAACCAAATACGGTCATGGTAGTAGCTTTCATTTTATAGAGCAACTCCCCTATGTGATCGGTTTACCTATTTTTATTTTATTCCTTGTTGGTATTTTCCATTTTGTATTTAAAATCAAGAATAACTTATATCATAAAGATCACTTTTTAATTTATGGAATTACCATTGGGTATATCACTGCACATAGTATTTTTTGGTCTTTTGGTTTATTTCATAGTTTTGGATTAACACGAGTTTTAATTGTCATCATTCCATTAATTACACTAATTGCTTTTAGAGGATTAAAATGGTTAGAAAATTTAGTAAAAAGTTCATTCAGCAAAATGATACGTTTTCTGCTAATAGCCCTAATCATTATTTTTCCATTCACAAATAGCCCTATGGCAGTATCTTGGGAAAAAGATATTGAAATTAATAATCAACAGAAACTTATATTAAAGACCAATAATTGGTTGATTAATGAAAAGTTAGATTCAAACCCAATGATAACAAATGCCTATTACTTACCATTCATATTAAATAAAATCATTGATAATAAAAATGAAATAATCGAAATGAAATTATTAAATGATTCTAGTTTTCAAGTTAGAAAAGGTTCATTAATTATTTGGGATTCATATTTTGCTACAACAGATTCACAAGTAAGTCAGGAATTGATTGAAAGAAAGTTTAAAGTAAAAAGACTTAAAGAGTTTAAAAATGAAGAGAATTACAAAGTTGTTGTTTATCAAATTATTTAGCTCTCTCCCATACCCCAAAACCATTCCCATCAAAAACATTAACTAAATTAGGATACTCGTCCTCAATAGTCTCAAACTTTGTTTTTTTAGCTGATACTGTTACGTGATAATTAGTATGATTTATTATGTAATCTCGAACCAGATTTGAAAACTCTTTTTTATCATTTTGATCCAAATCATAAAGTGATTCATATCCATTCTTTTCTAAAAAGATTTGTTTAATATTAATAATCTCCTTAGAATCAATTTGATTAGTGTAAAAATAATGAGCATAGCTTTTGAAGCCATATGTGAAATGGACATATGGTTTGTCTTTATAGGTTTTTAAATGACTAATCCAATCACCCTGAATCATTTTCTCAATTGATGGAACAACAGTTGATATAAAAGTGGATATAACCAAGGTATTCAAAATAAGATAAATAACTAGTATTTGTTTTGAATTTTTAAGGACAACAGTAATCGTCAAAAAAACAAATACCATAACAGTTACTATTGTGACAAGACTCCAAGAAACAGGAGTTTTTAAAATAGCAACGACATTGACATTTTTTATTTGAATACTTGAAACAAGATTCTGAAAAAAACGATCATCAATTGCAGGAATAGCTAAAATTAAATAAGCAATTATCCATATGATACTGATGCTAACAAATAACCAACGAATTTTATAACTCAATTTGTTGTTTTTTGATAGCCATAGACCTCCAATAATTGATAGAGGGATATAACACATGCTGCTGTAATGAACAATTTTTGTTGTTACCAAAGAAAAAATAATTAGCACTACCCAAAATAGAATTAACATAAATCGAATGAAATTTTGATCACCACTTACGTTAATCTTTGAAAATAAACTTGAAAAACAAAAAACAAAGACAGGAAAACACCCAAACAATAAAACTAAAAAATGATAATAGAATGGTTGACCATGTGACGCAATTGGATATCTAAATAAATCAATTTGATAAATTAAAAATTCATTTAAAAACCACCACCCATGATTTGTCAACTGTATACCAAAATATAACACCGGTAGTATCAATAAGCCAACAAGAATTGTCAATAATTCTTTTAAAGAATAAAAGTTGTTTTTGTATACAACCTGATAAACTAATCCTGTAAGTCCAACCAGTAAAATAGATACAGGGCCTTTAGTTAATACTGCAAATCCAAGTGATAATCCAGCCCAGAAATATGAGGTTAACCTTTTTGTTTCTATTCCTGATACCAAATTAATCACACTTATAAATATAAATAGATTAAATAGAGGATCGATGATGCCTGTCTTGAAGTAAAAATGTGGTGTAAAGGAACCTACATATAATAAAATTGAATAAATGGATGCATTCTCTCCATATCTACGTCTGACACTGAAATAAATAGTTAATAATGTTGCTAGACCGATAAAAACGTTAGGTATTCTTGCTGCAAATTCATTGATTCCAAAAATGGTCATGGAAATAGCCTGAATCCATATAAAAAATGGAGGTTTTTCCCAAAATGGCTCAAAGTTAATTTGGACATTTAACCAGTCGCCAGTTATGACCATTTCTCTTGCAGCCTCGGCAAAGTTAATTTCATCCCAATCGAATAGGTGTACGTTTCCCAGGAATGGTATAAATACCAATAGATAAGCTATTGAAAATAATAATACCCTCCGATGCTTATTTAGATGTAATTTTATCATTGCTTCTATTAGACCAAAACTTATCAAAGAAATAGAAAGATATGGTTGCAGTAAAAATTCCGATAATAGCTCCAACAACAACATCAATCAAAAAATGTTGACCTAAATATATTCGTGATACACCAACAAATGCTGCTAAAATTGGAAGGAATACATGCATCCATTTTTTGTTTATAGCAAAAGCCAAAATCGTAACAAAAGTAAATGCAGCTGAAGTGTGACCGCTTGGGAATGAGTTATTTTTATGATGATCTACTCCATCTACTGATTTTAGTTCATTATAATAATATGAAGGTCTATGTTCTGAACTAAATAAAACGTGCTTACAAGATTGAGAAATGACAAGTGATAAAAGTGCACTTATTGCTAGCGTAAAAATGTATTTCTTTCTATCTTTTATAGACACAGATAATAGCACCACGAATGATATAAAAAAGCCAATAAATTCACCATAGACGGTAGTGATTTTGAAGAAAATATCTAGAAATGAATTATGATAACGATCTAAGAATAAAACAGCAGCTCCCCTACCAAGTAGAATCAGGGAAACAAGCCCCATAATTACCATGAAAAATGAGACTAAAAAATAAGTTTTATGCGTTTTTAATAACTGTAACAATTGCCTCAAAAATAAAAGTCTTAGCTTGTTTATTTTGCAAAAAATCGTTTATTTGAAACAACAAACAAATATTTATCGTGGAAAGAGTAAAAATAGAGTTAGAATTTGTAATTAAATCTTCTCCCACAATATTATATCAATACCTCTCTACTCCATCCGGTTTGGTGGAATGGTTTTGTGATGATGTAAATATAAAAGGTAGCAAACTATACAGTTTTTTTTGGGATGGCTCAGAAAATAAAGCAGAACTAGTAAAAAAAGTGAATGGCAAACTGATCAAGTTTAAACTTTTGGATAACCCCTCTGATGAATACTTCCAATTTGAAGTCAC
>JAKMFK010000128.1 GCA_022425465.1 Bacteroidia bacterium
ATACCTTCAATAATCCAGATGTATTTCCGAAACAGATTACGTATCAACCCGCACCGATTATTTTATTGGAGGGGCTTTTTGTATTTGCAGATAAAGGTTTAAATGCCTTGTATGATTATCGTTTATACATTGATGCAGATGAAGATGTTACCTTAGAAAGGCGGCTTAAAAGGGACACTAAAGAAAGAGGTATGACTCACGAAGAAGTGATGTATCAGTGGGAGAATCATGTAAAGCCTGCCTACGATCAGTTTTTAAAGCCATACAAACAGGACTCGGATTACGTAATTCAGAATACCCTTAATTTTGAAGAATGTCTCACTCATGTTAAGTCTAAATTTAGGGATGTGATGGCTCAAAATTAAGAGGGTCAAACTCCCATTTTTGGGGCTATGAATTCATCACAAACTTTAATTGTTAAGTTCCCCGAATACAACTAAATTTGCCGTCTTTGAAATTTTTGAAAAAATTCTAATAGAAACTAGATAGATATGAACAATAAAGGATTTATCCAATTTATTACTGTACTGCTTTTACTAGCAAGTGCTTACCAACTTTCGTTTACGTTTGTTACAAACTCTGTAGAAAAATCTGCTGCATCTAAAGCTTTATCAATGTATCCAAACTCGACAATCCAAATGGATAGTTTTGAGCATCGTTATTTGGATTCAATATCACAAGAGGAGGTTTATCCTGGACTAGGGTTCACTTACCAAGAGTGCAAAGAGAATGAACTAAACCTCGGTCTTGACTTACAGGGTGGAATGAATGTAACCCTAGAAGTAGAGACACCTGCAGTAATCGAGGCTATGGCTAATAATACTACTGATCAAGCTTTTTTAGCTGCATTTGAGAAGTCAAAAAAGGAATATTTAGGTCAGCAAAATTTTGTTGATTTATTAGCGAAAAATTACAATTCTGAGAATCCAGACGGAAAAATAGTAAGTATTTTTTATGGTAAAGGTTTGAAAGCAGAATTGCCAAATGAGTACAATTCTACCAATGAGGAAGTATTTGATTATCTCAAAAGAGAGAGTGAAAGTGCCATTAGTAGAGCATTTGAAATTATCAGTACACGTATTGATAAGTTCGGAGTTGCACAGCCTAATGTTCAGCGATTAGATAATGGTCGGATTTTAGTGGAGCTTCCTGGTGTTGACGACCCTCAGCGTGTTAGAGACTTATTGCAGAGTTCTGCGAAACTTGAGTTTTGGAAGGTATTCCCGAATTATAAGGGTTTTGAGTATTTGGAGCAAGTCAACAAAATTGTTTACGGGGTAAATCAACTTAACAACATGGGCAATGAGGATGAAGTTGCTGAAAAACAAGATGAACAGACTTCTAAAGATGCATCAACGAGCAAAGACGGAGATTTATTTGCTGATGATTTATTAGCATCATCGGATTCAGCAGGAAATGATTCTGTGCAGAAATCTCGAGAAGAAATTCAACGAGAAAATCCAGTTCTAAGTAAATTAGTACCCAATGTAGCTAACGAAGGAAAAAATTGGGCACAGTCTGCTGAGATTGGATATATCGATGTAAATGATGTTGAGGATTTTAAACGTTACTTTAAAAGAAAAGATGTACTAGCGGTATTACCATCCAATCTATATTTCAAGTTTGGTTTCAAACCAATCAAAATAGAAGGAAGAGATTTTATTGCTCTTTATGCACTTAAAAGTGGTAGAGGTGGTCAACCTGCATTAGCTGGTGATGTAATAACAGATGCCCGTCCTACTCGTCAAGATGATTTAAACCTTGCCGTAAGTATGCAGATGAACCAAGAAGGAACTTCTGTGTGGAGAAGAATTACAAAAGAAGCCTCTTCAAGTAGTCCAAAAGAGTGTATAGCAGTTGTACTCGATGATCAAGTATACAGTGCTCCAACGGTTCAAGGAGAGATTCCTAACGGAAGTTCGGTGATTACGGGTAACTATGAGTTGGATGAAGCGACTGACTTAGCAAATATCTTAAAGGCTGGTAAACTACCTGCACCTGCAAAAATTACAGGAGAGACCACAGTAGGACCAACACTAGGAGCTAGAGCAATTAATGCAGGTCTTATTTCACTTGCAGTAGGATTTTTATTGGTCATCCTTTTTATGATTATTTACTACGGTAAAGCAGGTTTGTATGCAGATATCGCTCTTTTAGTGAATTTGGTTTTCATTATTGGTGTCCTTGCAGGATTACACGCGGCACTTACCCTACCAGGTATGGCAGGACTCGTTCTGACCATTGGTATGGCGGTAGATGCCAACGTACTCATCTTTGAGCGTGTTCGTGAGGAATTACAGGGTGGTAAATCATTTAAAATGGCTATCAAAGATGGTTATTCAGGAGCATACTCCTCTATTATCGATGCAAACATTACGACCATAATTGCAGGGGTTATTCTCTGGGTATTGGGTAAAGGTCCTGTGATGGGATTTGCTGTTATTCTTGTGATTGGTATTTTATCATCCTTATTTACATCTATATTCTTAACTCGATTGCTTATCGATAATGATCTTAATAAAGGAAAAGAAACTTCATTCTACTCATCCTTCTCAAAATCGATTGGACAGAAACTGAATACCATCAATTGGAATTTTATAGGTAAACGTAAAACATTTTACATTATATCCTCCATCATTATCATTGGTGGTATTGCATCGATTGCCACTAAGGGAGTTTCAACAGGTGTTGACTTCAAAGGAGGATGGAGTTATGTAGTTAGTGTAGAAAATGCTTCAACAGCTCAAGTAAAAGAGGCGTTGACAGCTAAATTTGTAGATGCCAATACAGAGGTTAAAACGTATGGTTCTGCTAATCAATATAAGGTAACTACATCTTACATGATTGATAACAAAGATGCTGACGCTGGTGCGAAAGTTGAAACGGCATTGGTTTCGGCTTTAAGTAATTTCAACGTAACAGGAGATAATATTTTATCAAGCAGTAAGGTAGGTCCAACGATAGCAAAAGATATTACGGTTAGATCTACATGGGCTATTGCTCTTGCTATTATTGGTATGTTTTTATACATATTAGTTAGATTTAGAAATGTAGGATTTAGTTTGGGTGCTACCACGGCCATTTTTCACGATGTTTTGGTAGTCTTTTCCCTGTACTCTATTTTGTGGGGGATCTTACCTTTTGAGCTATCCATTGATCAAGCATTTATAGCTGCAATTTTGACGGTTGTGGGTTATTCAATAAATGATACAGTGGTAGTCTTTGACCGTGTAAGAGAATTTATAGGACAAAACAGAAGAGAATCTGATCAGTCGCAAGTCATCAACAAAGCTATCAACTCTACACTCAGTAGAACATTGATTACCTCATTAACTACTTTATTAGTTATTTTAATCTTGTTTGTGTTTGGTGGTGAGGGACTAAAAGGGTTCACTTTTGCACTACTTGTAGGTGTTGCAGTAGGTACCTATTCGTCGGTTTGTGTGGCTACACCAATTGTAGTAGACTTCATTAAACGATTCAAGAAATAACTGAAACTAATTCATTACTTATCTGGGCCTCCTCACTTATAAAGTGGGGAGATTTTTGTGTTTAAAAATTATACGCAATTATGACAATTATTATACCTCAAAAAGTGGGTGAAATAATTAGTTTATTTTAAATTTGTATTATTAAAATATTAATGTTTATCAATTCGAAAACATAATTTTAATTTAGTTAAACAAAAGCCCTCTTAATTCCGTTTTGAGGGCTTATTTTTTAATTTTTTTTTAAAAAACATTTTTTTGATGCTTTCATAAAAAAAGCCCCAATCAAAAATTGAGGCTTTTAATGATATTTTGATAGATTTATAAGGTTAATCCTTGACGATTTCCAAATCGCTTAAAAAACCTTTTAGGTTCATAATAATAGGGACATTCATCAAATCTGACCCCAATTCATTAGCAAGCATAACACTTACCCAATCTAATCTATATATGACATCAAATATTGCCTGAAGAGAATATTCAGGAATTTGCATCGGTAAAATGGTATTATTATCTAGCTCTAAATGTGATATTAGAAAATCAAATCGAGCAGCTACTCGTGAATTTTCATTAGAGTAAAGCATGATAAAATTGGTATCAAGTCGATCGGTATAACTTTCAATAGCATTGTGATTAGCTTCAGGAAGCACATTCACAAATCCTTCAAGTTTTGAGTTTTCTTGGAGTTGTTGTGTAAACCTAACTGCAACAGGAGCATATTCTCGATCTGCTACGATGACAAATTTCTTGCGAATAGTGTTTTTAAAGAAGTTGAATATTTGCTCACCACTTTGTTTTTGACGGTTTCTATTTTCTTCAAAATAGTCTCGAATATCTTCAATGATTGGGCGGTGGTCAACTCCAAGAAGTTCTCCAAATATCATACTGATAAATCCGAGTCCTTGACCAATGGTCATCCGTGGTTGATATCCACCTTTAAGATCATATGTCTTTAAGTTGTTTTGGGTAGCTAATTCCTTAAGTTTTCCTCCACCAGTTAGAATAATCATTGCACATCCAATTGCATTTGCTTCTTCAAATAATTGAAGTGTTTCTTCTGTATTGCCAGAATAAGAGTTTAGAATAACAAGTGTCTTTTTACCAGCAAATTTTGGAAGGTGATAGTCCGCTACGGTTTCAATAGGAATAGAGCATTTATCAAAAAACCAATTCTTGGCAATTACTGCTCCAATACCACTTCCACCTAAACCTCCCATGACAATATTATCAAATTGATTGACGCTCATTTCATGGTTTGTATAATTATCTAATACAAAGTCAAATTGTTCGGTAAAATTTTCTAGTGACGATTCGTGTGTAATCATTTGTTATTCTTAATACTTTTGTGGTTGCAAAAATAAACAGATAAACGGTTTACTTGTTTCTGTATATACATAGATTTAAAAAAATGTCTAATCCATCAAATACCGAAGTTAAAATAGTAGAAGATGAACTTTTTATTAAGTACACTTTCACTGTTGACGATGGTCAAGAG
>JAKMFK010000134.1 GCA_022425465.1 Bacteroidia bacterium
AGCAAATCATTCTTTTCAAAGGGTATTACGATACAGATAAGAGGAAGGGCTATTTCATGGATGGATTTAATTACACCTCCAACGAGCAACATCTGATGGCGGATACGGCCATTTTTGATGAAACAAACGGTTTTGGCGTGGCCATTGGAAATGTTTGGATGTATGATTCTTCTGAAAATGCACAGGTTTGGGGCAATAGAGCCATTTACCGCAAAGGACTACATTGGGCGCAAGTATATGGCAATGCTTTGGCCGTGAGAGCGGATAAAGATAGCATGTACATTTACGGAGATACCTTGACGGTGTGGAAAGACACGGTTAAACGCGCTCAGCTTACCCAGGCACTAGGCTCTGTTAGATTATTTCAAAAAAACACTGCGGCCACCGCTGGTAAGCTGCTTTATTCTTCATTAGATAGCACCATAAGACTTCGCGAGAAACCGGTAGTTTGGGACTCGGCCAGCCGACTTTCTGGTGATTCGATTAATTTTCAAATTGAACAAAAAAAACTTCGTTATGGATCATTGTTTTATCATGCACTCATTGTGATGAAAGAGGACTCCAGTCACTACAGCCAAATCCAAGGCGATTCGGTATTCTATCAAATGGACACGCAACAACGGATAGAAAAAAGTTGGGTTTATCGAAAAGGTAAAAGTGTTTATTACATAAGAGAAAATAATGAAGTCACTTCGGCCGTTTCGGTTGAAAGTGAACACATGAAATTTGCCTTTAATCAAAACCAAATAGATAAAGTACATTTTTATATCAAACCCAAAGGGGCCGTTTATCCGTTAGATCAACTCCCAGATGATAAAAGAAATCTAGATCGATTCGTTTGGGACATCCAAAACAGACCAAGCAAATTAAATCAACCGATCCCATTCACCCCGATTTATATCAACACGAGGTATAAGAAAATACCCAGTATCCAACCCCAAAAGAAAGAAAAATCATTTTTTCAATTTTGGAAATGATACGACTCAAAAAATATCGGTTCTTTAAACCCTATGTTTATCATTACGTTTGGATCTTATTATTTTGGGTATCACCTATTCGCTCCCAACAGTTATTAGGTTTAGTTTTGGATAATGAAGCCGCTCCTGTAGCGCAAGTACAAATCTTCAATCAAATAGGCACAAAACTTGGAGAATCTGGACTGGATGGGTACTTCCGGTTGAACCTCAGACCCGGATCTTACAAATTGGTATTTAACCACCCTGATTACGCCGATTATCGACTGTCTTATCTGGCTAGAGATGATGAAAACGACACCCTTTCCATCATGTTACAGCGCACAACCCCTCGGGTTGAACCTGTTAAAATCACGAGTAAATGGAAGGATCCAGGTCCCAAAATGATGAGAAAGGCCATTGCTCGTCGGAAAATATGGGGCAATAGAATTCCAGCCCAAAGTGCGGAAGTTTATATCAAAGCATTTGAGCGAATTGAAAACCCCCAACGATATATGCGGGCGAATTTTGACTCCCGCGAAGAGAAAAAAGTAAACGCAGATTTGATCAAAGCCAACATGGCTGAAATTCACCTGCATCGTGATTGGGCGCCACCAAATAAAATCAAGGAATATAGAAAGGGCGTCAATATTAGGGGCGATAAAAGCAGCTTGTTTTATTTAAGTACAACCGAGGGTGATTTTAATATCTATCAAAACCTAATGTCTTTGCCTGCTTTAAGTCCATTACCGATTTTATCCCCTCTATCAAACAATGCCATACTCGCCTATCGGTTTCAATTTGTTGAAAGTTATCAGCACCCAACTCATGGCCGGGTCTTGAGAATTAAATTCAGAGGGCGACAAGTATCCAACGCAACTTTTTCTGGGGAAATCCATCTTGTTGACTCGTCGTTTTATGCATCCCGCATCGAATTAAACATTCCTCCACACCTCATGGCCGAATACCATTCCATGAAACTCATTCAAAATTATCGAATCAATCAGGATAGTTTGATTTTCATAGATTCACAACGTTTTGTTTATGAAAATAAAGCAGGTAGTATTCGTTATTACGGTGAAACCAAAGTTCAATACGACAGCGTAAAAATCAATCCGAAGTTCCCTAGGAGACATTTTGGATTAGAATTATCGCGTACTGAACAAGAAGCCTACGAAAGAGATACGAGTTATTGGAACAAGGTCCGCGTTCAACCCCTATTGGCCATCGAAAAGAAATTTGTTAACCAAAGCGATAGCATCAAACGTGTCCGCACATCCGACCGATATTTAGACAGTTTAGAAGCCATCACAAACAAGGTATCTTTGCGTTCCCTTGTCTTGGAGGGCCAAGAATTTAGAGATAGAAGAAAGGGTATAGACATGGCATTCCAACCGTTATGGCTACTTTACCAGCCGTGGTGGCCAGGAGGAGGTCGTTTGCTCTTTGCGAATAGAATCAAAAAGACGTTCGATTCAAAAAGGGAGGTCCAACTACTACCCAATCTATCCTATGGTATCCTAAATAAAGATTTAAGAGGAAGTGTTGCACTTAACACTTTATACGACCCGTACAAGAGAAAACGTGTTTTCATGCAAGCGGGAAGAGACTTGGGATTGATTAATCCGTTTGCGGCTTATATTGACTTATTTCGAAGGGATAATTTTTACCAGCACAATCATTTAACGGTTTACCATCGCCAGGAGATTATAAATGGTCTTTTCCTAAGGATAACAGGGGAAATCAGCGATAGACAAAGTATCGCAAATTTCGAATTTTCACCTTCAGGTGATAGCTTATTCGAGAACAATAAACCCACAGATTTCAAGTCTCATCTGGCCATTTTTGGTCGAATTCGTTTGTCTTATACTCCATTTCAGAAATACATTTCTGAACCTAAACAAAAAATCATTCTTGGTTCAAAATGGCCCACCTTTTCTGTGGAATATAAAAGGGCCATACCCCATTTGTTTGGTAGCAGCATTGATTATGACTACTTAGAATACCGTATTGAGCATGCCTTCCCCTGGGGGACCGCTGGCAATAGCGAAATCAGAGCAACCTCGGGGAGTTTTATGGGTAGAAATAATGTTAGCTTGATTGATTATCGATATCAACGCAGAGGAGATGATTTTCTATTCACCCCTCCCATGTATGCTTTTCAAACATTAGATAGCACTTTTAATACCTTCAATCGATACTATGAGATTCACTATCGACATCATTTTAACGGGGCACTGATTAATAAAATCCCCTTTATGAAGTATTTCCAAATGTACGAGAGTGTTGGTGCCAATTTGTTATACGCACCTGAGCGCCGGAATCTATTTTTTCTAGAAGCTTATGCAGGTGTCGATAAGCTAATAAAACTCTGGAGACAGCGATTTAAAATTGGTCTATATTACTGCATTGGATATTCTAAGTTATTCGAACAACCTCGCAGTTTTTTCAAAATTAACTTTGAATTCTACAATCGCACCAAAAACAGTTGGTGATTTGATAATTTCCATATTTTATTGAAATAGGTATTTCAAGTGCATAACTTTGACTGAGATGATTAGAGATTTAATGTTGCGCTGGGTAGATTTATTCAATAAAAAAGAAGCTTCACTTCTTGCCGACATGTACCACGAAGAAGCTATAAACTTTCAAGTGGCAACCGACATTAAGCGAACAGGTAAAAAAGATATTTTCGAAATGTTTTGTTACGAATTTGAACACTTTAACATGGTTTGCCAACCTCAACGACTCATAATAGAAAGTAATGAAGCGGTATTGGAATGGAAAGATCCTAATGGACTAGAAGGTTGCGGATTTTTTACTTTTAAGGGAAATAAAATCATGTATCAAAAAGGATACTGGGATCGATGGAGTTTCGAACAAAAACAAGGTAAAGAGTATAACTAATGGAAGCGCTCGTATTATTGTGTGGAAGCTTATTGATTTTTGTAGGATTCCTAGGTTGCATCATTCCAGTACTACCAGGTCCGCCCATTGCTTGGTTAGGTTACCTTCTAGTTTTTTTATTACCGGAAAATAGTATTGATTATTCAAGCAGCACGTTCATCTCCTGTACCATTTTAGCCGTTGGTGTTACCGTATTAGATTATTACTTGCCTATCTGGGGAACCAAAAAAAGTGGGGGAACCAAAGCGGGTCAAATAGGTAGTTTTATTGGCCTTTTTGTGGGTCTTTTTCTGGGTCCCTTTGGGATGTTATTGGGTGCCTTTGTTGGAGCTATAGTCGGTGAGCTATGGGCGGGTCAAGACGATAAAACCGCTCTAAAATCGGGGCTGGGTGCTTTCTTAGGTTTTTTACTTGGAACTGTAGCAAAGGTATTTGTTACTGGGTACATAGCATTCGCCTTTTACACAACAATTTTTTGAACTCAGGAAATTCAGGATCGCAAACTTCTCCGAATCTCTCATTAAGCAATGAATTCAGCACTGCGAGATTTAATGCCGTTTTAGAAAAAATGGACTATACTCAGTTTCTCGTTGAGGATTTCGTTTAGGTGCGGTTAGAAGTTTTTTATATTTAGATATTTAATTTTTCATGACCTTGCCAGCCATTAATTGTTTTTTAGAGTGGTGTATTAGAACGAAACTTTGTTGGTTACGATTTGAATAACTATATAAGTTGAAAAAATTACTTTAATTAAACTTCAACTAATTTTATTAGTTCATCTGTTAATTGACTAAACGTTTAGTATAAAAGCAGTTGCGGATTTATGTACACTTACTTTCAGTTGGAAAGATAGTCAATTAAAACAAAAAACGGTTTGAGATTATTCCCAAACCGCTATTGCTTTTATACCTTGTTGGTGGTAGTAATTTTTACTTCTCAATAATTATTTTTCTTGATGTACTAAATCCGTTAGCAGATAATTCAATGATATAAGTTCCTGAATAAACCGTTTGAATGTCAAAATAACTAATGGTTTGTCCCTTGTTAATCTTAGATTCTCTAAGCAATTTCCCTTGAATATCAAATAATTTTATGCACAAACCTTGGTTATTTAACCCTCCAATTTGTATGGCAATAAAGTCTGATGTTGGATTAGGAAATATTTTGATATTTTTATTTTCCAAATCACTTTCTACAGTTGACAATGTTGCGTCATAAGCAGTTGTATTTTCGTCCACCAAATTAACCTTTCTATCCTGATAAACACCATAAAAAGTAGGTCCTACTGCATAAGGGTAAGCTGAGTTCCAAATGGAATCTACAGTAGTAAAATAACAATAGATACCATTGGGGTACTCTGGAGTCACACAAAAACGTCCGTTATGTTCATCTAAATAATCGGATTGACTGCTATGATTTACATATTCATAATCTTCTCT
>JAKMFK010000166.1 GCA_022425465.1 Bacteroidia bacterium
AATACACGTTTATAAGATCAAGTTTTGGACAGGGATATCGATTTCCAAGCATTGCAGAGTCATTTATACTCACAAGTGCTGGTCCTGTGAGTGTTTTTCCAAGTGATAGTTTGGTTTCTGAAACGGGTACGAATTTAGAGTTAGGTATTCAGCAAGGGCTTAGAATAAGGAAATTGAATTTGATGTTTGATGTAGCTGTTTTTCAAATGAAGTTTGAGAATATGATGGAGTTTACTTTTGGCCAATGGGGACCGATTGTGCCCCCAGCTTTTGGCATAGGTTTTAAAACATTGAACACAGGAAAAACATCGGTACAAGGTGTGGAATCCAATTTATTATTCGATGGTGAGTATAGGGGTATTAAGCTACAAGGATTTGTAGGATATACATATTCGGTGTCTAGAGCTTTAGAACCTACAAAAGTCATCGAACAAAGTGCCACTTATAGAAATACAAGTTCTGACACCACAAACGACATTCTAAAATACAGACCCCAACATTTAGTCAAGGCCGATTTGATGGCAAGGTATAAAAAATGGCATTTGGGTTTTGGTGCTACTTATCAGTCTAAAGTCCAAAATATTGATGGTGCATTTTTGGTATTGGTGCCTGGAGTTCAGGAGTCACAGGATCAAAATTTGTCAGAATATGTATTGCTGAATGGTCGAATTGGTTACAAGGTTTCGTCGCACTGGGATACCAATATTATTATTTGCAATATGGCTAATCGAGAATATACGATTAGACCAGCAGATTTAGCTTCACCAAGATGTGTTCGTTTTCAAGTAACCTACACATTAGACAAGTCAAAATAATAGTGTGTATAGTCTGTAGAAGTTCTCAAATAGATTTGTAGTCGATGAGTATAATTCGGAAACTTGCTAGCGACACTGCAATTTATGGAATACCCAGCATTGTAGGGCGATTTATCAATTTTATATTGATTTTCTTCTTTGCGGCCTATTTTACTCCCGAATTATTGGCACCACAAGTAGAGTTTTACGCTTATGCTGCCTTCTTTTTTGTGATTCTTCCACATGGAATGGAAACAGCATTTTTTAATTTTTCGAGGGATACGAAAAATTATAAGGATGTATTCGCAACAGCTATCTGTTCTGTAGGAATTATAGCCTTAATTTTCATTCTTTGCATGGTTCTTAAACGTCAAGATATAGCCGATTTTGTTGGTTATTCAAATCATGTTTCTTATGTAATTTGGTTTGTGTTGATTTTAGCTATTGATACGTTTAAATCCATACCCTATGCATTACTTAGGTTTTTGAACAAGTCACAGAAGTTCGCTTGGATTAAAAGCACGGGTATTTTTATAAATGTAGGATTGAATATATTCTTCATTGTATACTACCCCGATATTGGTGGCGTTTCTAGAAGCATAGAATATGTCTTTATATCTAATTTAATTGCAAGCTTAATCGAGTTTGTTTTACTGTTTAGCGACACATGGCTTCATTTTGGAAAATCTAATTTTTCACTTTGGAAACGAATGATTAATTATTCTTGGCCATTAATCGTGTTGGGTTTTGCGGGAATGATTAATGAAACATTTGATCGAATTTCCATGAATAAGTTGTTGTCTGAAGCTTCTGCAAAATATGAAATAGGGGTGTATGGTACATTTTATCGATTGAGCATGGTAATGACTATTTTTATCCAAGCTTTTAGATATGCAGCAGAGCCGTTGTTTTTTGATCAAGCAGATAAAAAAGATGCGAAGCAGTCCTATGCTACTATTATGAATTGGTTTGTGTTTGCATGTGGTTTTATATTTTTAGCGACCTCATTATTCAAAAGTGAAATTGCTCATTTATTAATAAAAAAACCAGAATATTTTAATCATCCAGATGCCTTAACGATTGTGCCAGTGCTGCTCCTAGCCAACCTTTTTTTAGGGATTTTTTTCAACTTGAGTATTTGGTATAAGCTGAATGACAAAACAAAATTGGGAGCATTAATTTCACTTTTTGGTGCGATTATCACAGTAACTCTTCTTTTAATTTATGTTCCTGAGTATGGTTTTAAAGCGGCAGCATATACTACACTGATATCTTATTTTGTGATGACGATGATTAGTTACTTTGTGGGACAATATTTTTACCCGGTTCAATATAATATTAGAAGAATTATAATGTTATTAATAATAGCATTGGGAATGTATTTAGCTTCGGAATATTTAGTGATGACTGTTGTGCAGTCTATAACGTTCAATTTGGTTTTAATAGCACTTTATACATCTATTGGTTTTTGGATAAACTCAAGAGTAAGAAAATAATAAATTTGCCAGCTAAATGATAAACCTGCTAGTCATAAATAAGAGTAATAATCCGCTACCTCAATATCAAACCAAGCAATCTGCTGGTGTTGATTTGCGAGCTTTTACATCTGAAGATGTGATGTTAGGTTCTGGAGAAAGAGTTCTCGTTGGAACAGGCTTGCATATTGCATTACCCGATGGTTATGAAGCACAAATTCGTCCACGTAGTGGTTTGGCCTTTAAACATGGTATTACAATAATTAACAGTCCAGGGACAATAGATGCAGATTACAGAGGCGAGATAAAAATTGCATTAATAAATCATTCAAATAAGGATTTTGTGATTAAAAATGGAGACAGAATAGCCCAGATGATTATTTCAAAATACGAACAAATATCATTTTCACTTACGGAGAGTTTGGACGAGACGGAACGAGGTGAAGGCGGATACGGACATACAGGAATATAAAAAATTAGAAATGAATATAATTATACCAATGGCTGGAATTGGGAAACGGATGAGGCCACACACCTTAACGGTTCCTAAGCCATTATTACATGTAGCGGGGAAACCAATTGTGCAAAGATTAGTTGAAGATATCGCTAAAGGAGTAAACGAACCTTTGAATGAAATTGCTTTTATAGTGGGTCCTAGTGAGCAGTTTTTTGGAAAAGAAATTCAAGCTCACTTATTGGAAGTTGCAAAAAAATTAGGAGCGAAAGGTTCTATTAATGTGCAACACGAAGCTTTAGGAACCGCCCATGCCATATATCAAGCTAAGCAAGCTTTGGATGGTAACGTGATCGTTGCTTTTGCAGATACGTTGTTTAGAGCAGATTTTAAATTGGATGCAAGTGTAGATGGAACGATTTGGGTTAAAGAAGTGGAAGATCCACGTGCATTTGGAGTTGTCCAACTGGACGATGAAGGAACAATAATTGATTTTGTAGAAAAACCAGATAACCCCCAGTCAAATTTGGCGATTATTGGTATTTATTATTTTAAAGATGGAGCATCTGTACTTCGAGAAATAGAATATTTGTTAGATAATGATATACGCGAAAAAGGAGAATACCAACTGACCAATGTTTTGGATAGTCTCAAAAACCAGGGGTGCAAGTTTGTTCCAGGTAAAGTAGAAGAATGGTGGGATTGTGGGAATAAGAATGCTACCATAAACACCAATCAGCGAGTTTTAGCCAATATTTCCGACGAGAAATTGGTGTCTGATCAAATTACCAATGAAGGGTCAGAAATTATTGAACCCTGTTTTATTGGTAAAAATGTAAAGTTAATTAACGCAAAAGTTGGACCGTACGTGAGTATCGGCGAGGGGTCGGTAATTGAAAATAGCACAGTAGAAAACACCATCATTTACAGCAATGCTCTCATTCAAAATGTTGCCATGAAAAATTCTATGATTGGTAATTACGTAGAATATGATGGGTCAGCAAAAGAATTGAGTTTAAGTGATTATTCCACCCAAAAAGATTGAAAGGATTAACCCAAATATTATGTATTCTTTTTCTATTTGGGGTTAGTTGCAAAACGGTAGAAAACACAAAAAGTAGTGTCCAAACACTTAACTACAAGCAACAAAAAGCATTTGAAAAAGTGTTTTTTGAAGCATCTAAACAAAAGCTACTAAACAACAAAGAAAAGGCATCAACGCTGTATACTGAAGCCTTAAATTTACATCCGTTGTGTCACACTTGTATGTATGAATTATCGGCTTTAAACTTCGAACAAAAAAAATACTTTTTAGCTCTTGAGTTTGCTCAAAAGGCGGTTCAAAACAATACGAAATACAATCAATGGTATTTTGATTTAGTTGCAAATTCTTATAAAAAAATAGGCATGTTCGAACAATCAGCGATGGTCTATTCAGATATGGTGGAATTGAGTCCTTACGAACGATCAAATTACCTTAAATCAGCCTCAGCGTATTCTCAAGTAAGGTCTTATGATAAGGCAATTTTGATGCTTCGAAAAATGCAAAATCAGTTTGGAATAGAGCATGCTTCTTCAATGCAATTGGAATCTATTTTTTCTTTCATGGGAGAAACAGAAAAAGCCATTGAAGTGTTGGAGGAAATTTCGAATTTTCACCCTGACAAAACAGGATACTTAGGTCGATTATCCGATATTTATATTCGAGATAAACAAGATGATCGTGCAATAGCTACGCTAAAGAAAATTATTGAAATTGACTCAACTTCGGGTAAAGCAAATTTTGCACTTTACATGCTTTACATAGCTAAAGATGATAAGTTGTCCTCTTATTATTTAAAAAAAGTAATGTCATGCGACGATATTAGTTTAGAAGTCAAATTGCAAGCGATAAGCCCCTTTCTGAAGATCATAAAGACTAATAATCAGAAAAAAAAGGAGCTGATGGAGTTGTCTGAAATAGTGCTAGAAAATTATCCATCTAGGGCTGAGGTTTACTTCTTTATTTCGGACATGCATGTTGTATCGGATGATTTTAAATCAGCAAGATTTTCAATGAGGCAAGCTTTGCAACGAGATCCTGTAAGTTTTACCATTTGGAAGAAGATTTTGTTCTTGGATGAGCAATTATTTGATTACAAGCAACAACTAAAAGATGTGAATTCAGCTTTAGAGTTATTTCCAAATGTTGCTAAGCTTTATCATGTAAAAAGTAAGGCACTGAATCAACTCTCAGAATATGAAAAAGTATTAAAAATAGCGGAAGAAGGATTGTTTATTGCTATTGATAAAGAGGACAAAATTGACTTAATGATTGCAAAAGGGCAAGCGTATATGTATCTGGGAAAAGATGAAAAAGCATCTCAATTAATTGAGTCGGTTTTATCCATAGACCCCAATCATGTTTCAGCCTTAAACACATATAGTCGTTTGCTGATTAACCAAGATAGTCAACTTAATAAAGCAGAGGAGTTTATAGAAAAAGCACTGGTTATAGAACCTCATAATGCAGAATTATTAGCTACAAAAGCTACAATTTGGTTTAGAAAAAAGGACACGGATATGGCACTTGAGTTATTAGAAAAAGCAATTTCAATCAATCCTAAAAATGTAAAATATTTTGTTCAAAAGAAATTGATTTATGAGTTTTTAGGAGATGAAGCAAATGCAGAAAAAATGAAAATAAAAATTAAGAATTTATATGAAGAATAGAACGGTTGTTTATTACACATTCCTTTTTTGTTTTATTTTTTTTAGTGCATGTCGCTCTGTTCAAAAAACAAAATCTATAGACGTTTCAGAAGGTTCAATTCAATCGTATTGGGACAATCAGTTTGATACTGATTATGTAGAGGTTAGAGGCAAATCTGCAATAATAGATGGTAACAAGACTACGAATGTTTCACTTCATTTAAAGATGAAAAAAGATAGCATTATATGGGCTAAGTTTAGTCTATTTGGCTTCGGAATAAATGCATTAATTACTAGCGATAGTTTTTTTATGGTTAATTCTGTGCTCCAAGAATATATGGCCTATGATCATCAAATATTAGAACAGTATCTTGGTTTCAAACCTCGCTTAGAACAAGTGCAGAATATGTTGTTAGGGAATGCAATATTTCCAAAAAACCGTTATTTTTTAAATGGTGAAAACACTCTTTTAGCTCGAGAGGGTCTGGCCAAGAATATGATTCAACTCAACCCAAAATATCGGACTTTTCAATCTGATATCATGGCTCAAGACACAAGCCAGCTCGCAACAATAAATTACAACCAATATGAATTTGTTGAAGAGATTGGATTATTACCAAGATTCATTAATATCGACATACAACAGGGTGAAGAAAAAATTCAAATGGAGTTAAATTATCAAAATATCAAAACGAATAAAATCACTGTGTTTCCATTTAGAATTCCGAGTTCTTACATTAGAAAGTAGTTTAAAAATTCAATTACCTAATTATGCTTTTTTGTTTAAACGTTCATAAATCAAGATATTAGCACTATGAAAATTGGAGTAATAGGAGCAGGAGTTATGGGAAGGGGCATTGCTCAAGTCTCAGCAATGGCAGGTCATTCAGTTGTATTGTTTGATGTTAATCACGAGATGCTTGAAGTTGCCGAAAATGCGATTGATAAGAACTTAACAAAAGCAATTGATCTCAAAAAAATAAATAGCCAAGAAAAAGAATCAACTCAAAAACGTATTCAATTTTCAAATAGCGTTGCCGATGTAAAAGTTGATTTAATAATTGAGGCAATCGTTGAAAAAATTGAGGCAAAACTTAAAGTGTTCAATGATTTAGCTGAAATTAATAAAGAGGATACGGTTTATGCGTCTAACACCTCTTCAATACCACTCACTCAAATAGCAGCAGGGTTTAAGTATCCGAGTCGAATGGTTGGGATTCATTTTTTTAATCCTGCACACATCATGAAGTTGGTGGAAGTAATTCGTGCTGAACAGACAGATCCTCAAGTTTTAGAACAGGCAATTAGCTATGTATCTTCCGTTCGAAAAAAATTCATAATTGCTGCCGATGCACCAGGGTTTATTGTAAATCGTGTAGCTCGTCATTTTTATGTTGAAGGTCTAAGGGTTTTGGAGGAAGATGTAGCATCACACGAAGTGATTGATGAGCTGATTAGAAGCTCAGGTTTTAAAATGGGTCCCTTTGAATTAATGGACTTGATCGGAGTAGAAACCAATCTTTCTGTAACAGAATCGATGTATAAACTGTTTAATTACGATCAAAAATTTAGACCAAACCGAATTCAACAGAAGAAAGTGCAAGCGGGATATTTTGGAAGAAAATCAGGACAGGGTTTTTATTCTTATGACTAATGAATAAATTTTTTCTAATCGTATCTGTTTTATTGATTAGCATTCAACAAGCATGCAAACCTGATGACCCTTTTGTTGGGGATTGTTTTATTCCTAATCAAGCTGTTAATGTTACCGTTAATATGGATTTGCCAGCGTATTTTAATCTTCAAACTATAGGAGAATATTTAATGATAGATCAAGGAAATAGAGGAATCTATTTAATTCATAATTATGACGATCTTTATTATGCTATTGAGCGAACTTGCCCATACCAGTCTGATCAAGAGTGTGCTCAGGTTTTTTTAGATGAAAATAGCCTTCAATTAGTTTGTGGTCAACAAAAAGACACGGCATTTGTGCCATGCTGCGGATCGATTTACGGATTGAATAGTCTTTATTTAAGCGGCCCGTCTAGATGTAATCTAAAAACGTATAGACTAACTAAAGAAGGGAATACCTTGTATATTAATAATTAGCTGACAATGAACTTTGGGCTTTTTCAAATGTTCAGTCTTTATATGTTGAAAGATTCGGATATTGATAGAATCATTGAGATGGCATGGGAAGATCGAACGCCATTTGAGGCAATTGAATATCAATTCGGTTATTCGGAAGCTCAAACTATCCAATTAATGAGAAAGGAGCTTAAACGTAGCTCGTTCAATTTATGGCGAAAACGTGTTAATAGTGGGGTGAGTCAGAAGCACTTAAAAAAGCGAGATTCTCAAATTCAACGATTTAAGTGCACACGGCAAAAGGCCATTTCCAATAATAAGATTACTAAAAGATAGCTTCCAACCACAACTAAAATAGCAAAGGGATTGTTAATCAAAACAACCCCCTTTTTAATTTCTTAAAGAAACAAAAACTATTTCTTCATCACCTTGACGTGCTGTGTTCCCTTGTCAGTAGCCACTTGAAGAATGTACATTCCACTGTTCCACTCAGAAGTATTCAACTTATGAATACCATTGGTGAATGTATGATTTTCGTGATGCACTTTTGACCCTTGCAAATTGGTTACTCCTATTTGATAAGCCTCTCCTTTAGATAAACTCACCATCAAAGACAATTCGTTAGTCATTGGGTTTGGATATGCAGATAAGTGTATACCATTTCCCAATTCATCAAAACGAACTACGCGAATATCAGAATACTCAGAAGTACCATTAAAATCTACTTGCTTGAGTCGGTAGAACACGGTGTTTTCCAACGGACTAATACCTTCATC
>JAKMFK010000177.1 GCA_022425465.1 Bacteroidia bacterium
TCACACTTTACCTTAACCAAAACAATACATTTGCGTTCCTTTTAAGTGAACAGTCAAGAATTTGCACATCTTTTTGATAAACACCCCGTTCTAAATCAGTTGGAGAACGAGGTTATAGCTGGTAAAACACGAATTGGTATCCAGAATTGTATTGGATCTGCTAAATCCATTACACTAGCCCATCTTCTTAAAAATTCACAACGAAGTCAACTTATTATTTGCGACGACCTTGAACAAGCCGAGAACATGTATTCAGATATGGAGGTATTCGCCGATTACAACATGGTGTTTTTATGGAAAGACTCGTTTCGGAAAAGCTTTAATCTTACACATTCAGATAATAACAAAATACAAAGTAATGCTAACGTTCTTGAAGCAATTTCAGATATTGAACTCCCCAAGATTGTTGTAACCTATCCCGAGGCAATTTCTGAAAAAATCATAAACCAAGATCAGCTAAAAAAAAGTAAGCTAACATTTAAAGTCGGGGAAGAAATTGATTTAGACTTTCTGATCGAACTCCTGAATGAATATCATTTTTACAGAGAAGACTTCGTGTATGAGGCAGGTCAATTCTCTATTCGAGGTGGAATTATTGACTTGTTTTCCTATGCTAATGACTTACCTATTCGGCTCGAGTTATTTGGTCGAACTATAGAAAGTATTCGAGAATTTGATCCCATTAGTCAACTTAGCACCAAAAAGCTGATTAGAGGTACAGTGGTTCCCAATGTCTCTGAAAGCGTTCAAATGCAAGATGGTACAGATATCTTAAATTATTTAGGGGAAAATCCAATTGTCTGCTCGATTGACCTACCTAAAGCAATCGCAAAAATTGAAAAAGGATTAAAGAAAATAATCAATCAATCAACGGATGAACATGACCCTACTAAAATTTTCTTCGAACTTCCTGAAATTATCAACCAAATTAGTTCTACAACTGTTATCGAATTTAGTAGTCAATATCATTTTAGACCCTCGACAAGACTGAAATTTGAACAAGCTCCACAAGCACCCATTAATAAAAACTTTAACCTTCTAATTGATACTTTCAAATCCTTAGAAGAACAAAACTATAAGCCCCTCATATTCTCTGAGAGTCCAAAACAAATTGAACGTCTAGAAAGCATATTTGATGACTTAAATTCGGGCTACCAACTTCAACCTGTTTATAAGAGCTTAAGTGAGGGCTTTATTGATCATAGTCTAAAAATTGCAGCATACACAGAGCACCAAATATTTAACCGATACTATCTCGCAAAATCAGGAAGATCAGTTTCTACAAGCGGTACTATTTCTCTTAAGGAATTACAAAACTTAAACCCTGGTGATTTTGTAGTTCATATTGATCACGGCATCGGCCAATTTAAGGGTTTACAACGGATAGAAATGGCAGGCAAAATGCAGGATGCCATTCGTATTGAATATAAAAACAATGACTTGCTCTATGTAAATATTGCATCCCTTTATAAAATCAGTAAGTACAAAGGAAACAGTGGTAATCCGCCTAAAATAAATAAACTGGGTGGAGATGCTTGGACCAACCTAAAACGAAAGACAAAAGCTCAGGTTAAAGACATTGCTAAAGACCTAATCAAGTTATACGCTAAAAGAAAGGCAGAGAAAGGATTTCAATTTCATCCTGACACCTACCTCCAAACTGAACTTGAGGCTAGTTTTTTATATGAAGATACACCTGATCAAGCCAAAGCTACTGAAGATTTTAAAAAGGATATGGAAAGTCCCAACCCTATGGATCGACTTATCTGTGGCGATGTGGGATTTGGTAAAACAGAAATTGCAATTCGAGCTGCTTTCAAAGCAGTAACTGACAGTAAACAAGTTGCCATTTTAGTCCCTACTACGATCTTAGCTCAACAACATTATCAAACATTTAGGGATCGACTTCGAGATTTCCCATGCAGTGTTGATTATGTAAACCGGTTCCGAACTGCAAAACAACAAAATCTAACACTGAAAAACCTAGCAGAGGGTAAATTGGACATTATCATTGGTACCCATAAATTATTAAGCAAAAAAACCAAGTTTAAAGATCTGGGATTACTTATTATCGATGAAGAACAAAAATTTGGAGTTAGTGCCAAAGAACGACTTAAAGAATTTAGAGCCAACGTAGATACACTAACACTTACAGCTACACCAATTCCTAGAACACTTCACTTTTCTTTAATGGGAGCGAGAGACTTAAGTATTATACAAACACCTCCACCCAACCGAAGACCAGTGCAAACTGAAGTTCAGGTATGGAATGATGAGATTCTAAAAGAAGCTATTTCTGCAGAAATAATGCGAGGTGGTCAAGCTTTTGTTATTCATAATCGGGTAAAGGATATTCAAGAAATTGCTCAACGAATTCAAAACCTTGTACCTCAAGCTAATGTGATTGTTGGTCATGGACAAATGAAGGGTGATGAACTCGAAAAAGTCATGGTCCAATTCATTGAAGGTGAGTATAATGTGCTTGTAGCCACAACAATAATTGAAAGTGGATTGGATATACCCAACGCAAATACCATTATCATCAACAATGCACATATGTTTGGACTTAGCGACTTACATCAAATGCGAGGAAGAGTAGGCAGGAGTAACATAAAAGCATATTGTTATTTATTAGCTCCACCAATCTACACACTCCCGGATGAAGGTCGACGAAGACTACAAGCCATTGAAGAATTTTCAGATTTAGGCAGTGGATTCAATGTAGCCATGAGAGATTTAGATATTCGTGGTGCAGGCAACCTCCTTGGAGCTGAACAAAGTGGATTTATTGCCGAAATTGGATTCAATATGTATCATAAAATTTTGGATGAAGCCCTACAAGAATTAAGAGAAGGTGAATTCAAGGAAGTTTTAGAAAAAGTAGACGGTAAACCTAAACCCAAAAAACTAGAAGTTGAGGCACAAGTAGAAACTGATTTTGATGCTCGAATACCTGAAAAGTATGTAAGTAATGTGGCAGAAAGGATTAATTTATATACTCAATTGAGTTCATTAAGCACCATAACTGATTTGGAACAATCTATGGAAAAAATAATTGACCGATTTGGCAAACTTCCTCGAGAGGTCACCCAATTATTTTTAAGTATCAGACTCAAAATAGCTGCACAAAACGTCTATTCAGAAAAGGTCAAAACAAAAGGACCTGATTTATTACTATACTTTAATAACGATTTGGGTGAAGAATTCTACCAAGAAAAAACATTTAGTAATATCATGGATATGGTTCGTGTGAAACCCAATCATTTTAGTTTTAACCAAGCCAACAAACACCTCACCTTGACTATAAAAGGATTTGGTAGCATTCAAGATAGTTTGAACGAAATGACATTACTAGCCCAATAAAATCCTGCTTTTACAATCTCACAATAAAAGCACCTAAATTTGCGCATTCATGAGACTAGTTACCTCAGATGATATCATTGATGTGTTGGCCAAAGGCAAACAACGTGGTTTGCGATTTTTAATATCTAAGCTCACTTTTAATAAGCTGAGCCGAACCAAAAGTGCATTTGATAAATCCTCTATCAGCCACTCTAACTGGTGGATTATCCCAGAAATAAAAGAACGTTGGAACAAACTCATTACTGGCAACCCCAAAGTGACCTATGAAAAATACATGATGAATGGTTACTTGAAAAACAAAAAAAACCTTCGACTATTATCCATTGGATCTGGATCTTGCAGTCACGAGCTTAATCTTGCAACCTATTCTAATTTTGATGAAATAGTATGTTTAGATATTGTAGATAATCGACTAAAAGAAGCTCAAAAAATTGCTCAGAAAAAAAATCTTAAAAACATTTCCTTTATATGTGCCAATGCTCTTGAATATCCATTTGAGTCTAATTTTGACATTGTATTTTTTCACTCATCTCTTCATCACTTTGACCATATCTCATATCTGATACCCCACAAAATAATCCCCCTTTTAAAATCAGATGGAAATCTAATTATTAATGAGTATGTTGGTCCTACAAGAATTCAACACCCCAAACACCAAATACAAGCTATCAATCTAGGATTAAAACTCATCCCTAATAAATTCCGAAAACGCTTTAAGACGGGATGGATAAAGAGACGATATCATGGATCTGGGCTTATTCGTATGATACTAGCTGACCCATCCGAATGTATTGACTCAGAAAGCATACTACCTACTATAAATACCCATTTTAAAACGATTGATGAACGACCATACGGAGGAAATATACTCATGCATGTACTTAAAGATATCTCACATCATTTCCTAGATATGGATTCTGAAAAAAAAGATATTCTGAGTTCATTGTTTGAATTTGAGGATGAATACCTACAAAATCAATCTTCAGATTTTGTGTTTGGGATTTATCAATTAAAAAAATCTTAGAATTTTTTTAATAGCTCACCAAACTCCCATATATCCATAAACGAATTATAGAATGGAACAGGTGCCAATCGAATAACATTAGGTTCTCGCCAATCAGCAATTACATCGTTAGCTGTTAAATAATCAAACAATGATTTTCCATTTTCATTAGTAAGCATACTTAGTTGGCAACCTCGATCTTCAGGAGTAATGATTTCGAAAGCAAGTTTTTGATTAGCCGCTTGTGCTTCAATAATCACATCCTCCAAAAAACAATTCAACTTTTGCCCTTTAATAACTAAAGCATCCATCCCAACTTCATCAAACATATCCAAGGAGGCCTTGTGAGCAGCCATAGTAATTACAGGAGCATTACTCAATTGCCACCCTGCAGCACCTGGCTCAGGAATATATCCGCGTTTCATTTGAAAACGCTCACTTTCTTTGTGTCCCCACCAACCAGCAAATCGAGGCAAATCTGGATTATTCCCATGTTTTTCATGGATAAATACACCACTCACTCCACCCGGACCAGAATTCATATACTTATAGGTACACCAAGCCGCAAAATCTACCTGCCAATCATGTAATTGAAGTTTTACGTTACCTGCTGCATGAGCACAATCAAACCCTGCAATAGCACCTACTTGATGAGCAGCTTTGGTTAATGTTTTTATATCAAAATACTGCCCAGTATAGTATTGTACCCCACTAAAAAACAATAATGCCAATTCATCGCCAGCTTCTTCAATGGCTTTAACTATATCTTCTGTTCTAAGATGATGTTCTCCTTTTCTAGGCTCTAATTCTATAACAGCATCGTCATATTCATAACCATGATGTTTTACTTGACTTTCGATGACATACATATCACTTGGAAACGCTCCAGCCTCCATAATGATCTTATATCGTTTTGAAGACGGCCTATAAAAACTAACCAACAAAAGATGAAGATTGACTGTCAGATTGTTCATCACAACAACCTCATCCTTTTTAGCTCCTAC
>JAKMFK010000180.1 GCA_022425465.1 Bacteroidia bacterium
GACAATTATTTCACCAGGATTTTGCTTATTCTGTTTTAAATGGATATAAGCCATTTTTTCATACAGATAAATATCAATTGATTGATTGATGTTATAATTTATTTTTTGTTCAATTTCGTGAAACTCAGCAGTTAAAAGTGAATCTAAGCACTTTAAATTTTCAAAATCTATATTTTTATAATAAAAATTAAAATTTTGGTTGAATGATATGGTGGTCCATTCACTTGCCTGAGAATTGATGAAGCAAAGCAAGCCAAATGAGAAAATTATGCATCTGATAAAAACCACAAGTTGGGCAATATACGAATATGTAATTTCAAATTTTTAGTTGGCTCAATTTTATCAAGATACCAATAAATAACAAAGAGTGTAATCATTATTAATAATGATAATTTCTTTTACATTAATATTAAATTGATTTGATTTGCCTTATGACAAAATCTCAAGAATATCATATCAGTTTAGAGGATAAGTATGGTGCTCATAATTATCATCCCCTTCCTGTAGTTCTTGAGAGAGGAGAAGGTATTCACGTGTGGGATACTGATGGAAAAAAATATTACGATTTTTTAAGTGCATATAGTGCTGTTAATCAGGGACATTGTCACCCGAGTATTATTAAAGCTCTCCAAGAACAATCAGAAATTTTAACATTAACATCGAGAGCCTTTCACAACAATGTTTTAGGAGAGTATGAAAAATTCATCACCGAATATTTTGGCTATGACAAAGTATTACCTATGAATACTGGGGTAGAAGGTGGAGAAACTGCCATAAAACTATGCAGAAAATGGGCTTATGAAGTTAAAAAAGTTCCTGAGAATCAAGCTAAAATCATATTTGCTAATGGAAATTTCTGGGGCAGAACCATTGCTGCAGTTAGTAGCAGCACAGACCCTGATAGTTACAAGGGATTTGGACCATACGTTCCTGGTTTTGAACTAATCCCATACAATAATACTGAAGCATTGGAAGAGGCATTAAAAGATTCTAACGTTGCTGGATTTATGGTTGAGCCTATTCAAGGGGAGGCTGGTGTAGTTGTGCCAGATGATGGGTATTTGAAAAAAGCAGCCGAGCTCTGTAAAAAATATAATGTTCTATTTATAGCTGATGAAGTTCAAACAGGTATAGCTAGAACAGGTAGGTTAACTTGTTGTGAACATGAAAATATAAAGCCAGACATACTCATACTTGGTAAAGCTTTAAGTGGAGGTGTATTCCCAGTTAGTGCTGTTTTAGCAAATGACGACATAATGCTTTGTATTAAACCTGGTGAACATGGATCTACTTTTGGAGGTAACCCTCTAGCATGTAAAGTAGCAATTGCTGCACTTCAGGTCGTCAAAGACGAAGAGCTTGCTCAAAATGCAGAAACTATGGGACAAATTTTTCGCCAAAGAATTGGTAATATAAAATCTCCAATCATTGAAGTTTGTAGAGGCAAAGGTTTGCTAAATGCAATCGTAATCAAGCCATTTCAACATAATAATCAAACAAAAACTGCTATGGATGTTTGTCTTGATTTGAAGGAAAATGGTCTTTTAGCTAAACCTACACACGACCATATCATACGATTTGCTCCACCACTAATTATAAATGAAGATGAGCTAAATTATGCTTGTGATATTATAGAGAAAACAATCTTATCATACCGATAACATGGTTATTTAGACACACCTTTTCCAATTAGGCTTGTTGTAGTACTTCTTTCAATGAAAACATCTACAAAATCTCCCATCTGGTAATGGTCTTTCGGAAAAATGACTTTAATGTTCTGTTCATTTCTACCCATCCACTCATTTTCATTCTTCTTGCTTTGCATTTCAATCAAAACGCGATGAACTTTTCCTTCTTGAGCTTGGTTTAGTTTTTTAGCTATTTCATGCTGTACGCTAATAACCTCTGAAAGTCTTCTTTTCTTAATTTCTTCGGGGATATCATCTTCATACTTTCTTGCAGCTAAGGTGCCAGGTCTTTCTGAATAATAATACATATAACTGAATTCAAAAGGACATTTAGTCAGCAGATCTAAGGTGTCTTTGTGTTCATCCTCTGATTCAGAGCAAAAGCCTGTAATGATATCACAACTTATACTGCAATTCGGAAGCAAATCTTTTATTCGATTGTATTTCATCTCATACCACTCACGAGAATATGTACGATTCATTTTTTCCAAAATGCGAGAATTACCACTCTGAGCAGGTAAATGAATGTGTTTTGCGATATTATCGTTTCTTTCCATAGCAAATAAAACCTCGTCATGAATGTCTTTTGGGTGAGATGTGGAAAATCGTACTCTAAGCTTGGGATCCACATGTGCAACCATTTCTAGAAGCTGAGCAAAATTTACACTATTGGATTTTTCTTCGTCTGAAAGTTTTTCAAAATCTTTACGTGCACCTCCACCATACCATAAATAGGAATCAACATTTTGACCGAGTAAGGTAACTTCCTTGTAACCTTTTGAAACCAGGTCTTTTGCTTCAGACACTATACTTTCAGGGCTCCTACTTCGTTCTCTGCCTCGCGTGAATGGAACAACACAAAAGCTACACATATTATCGCAACCACGCGTGATACTAATAAATGCTGTAACACCATTTGAATTTAAACGAGTGGGTTGAATTTCAGCGTAGGTTTCTTCTAAGCTTAAGATTACATTCATTGCTTTGTGACCACTCTCTACTTCTTGAAGTAGAATTGGTAGTTCACGATAAGCATCTGGACCAGCAACAATATCCACTAATTTCTCTTCCTCAAGAAGTTGCTTCTTCAAACGCTCAGCCATGCAACCTAAAATACCAATAGTGAGTTGCTTGTTTTGTTTTTTATTATGCCTTAAATGCTTTAAACGATGTCTTATCTTTTGTTCTGCATTATCTCTAATCGAACACGTGTTGATGAAAATAATATCTGCATCCATTTCATCATTTGTAGTCTCCACCCCAACTTCACTCATAATAGATGCAACTACCTCGCTATCAGCAAAGTTCATGGCACATCCATAACTCTCAATAAATAATTTTCGCTTAGACAAAATCACTTCGTTGTTCAAAACAGTGCAAAACTATCAATTAGATTAGTATTGTGTATCCAGAATAGCATTTCTTTATTATATTGCACTTAAATATTTTTAACATGGCAAACAAAAAAATAACTATCCTATTTGCGTTACTCCTTTTAGGAGGCAGCTTTTTACAATCTTGTTCTGATGAAGATGAAAAGATTACAAACACAAATCCTACAACTCCAACTGGTTGCTACATTTTAGAGGAGGTAATCGACGATGGCGAAGAGGTTGAAACAATAACCTATACCTATAATAGCTCAAACCAAATTACTGCTGCAACCTCTGTATTTCAGGGAGGACAACCAAGTACTACAACATTTGAATATGATGGACAAAAAATCATTACAGCTACAGATTTAGATAATATTTATGAATTTGACTACAGCGGTAATAATACTATACCGTCACGTATAAGTATCAAAGAAGGAACTAATTATAATGGATACTATGTCATTCAATCTTCAGGACAAAATATCACTGAATTTGAAGAATATGAGCTAACTGATGATGGCGAAGTCCTTATGTCATCTAGTTCATTTGAATATGATAACAAAGGGAATGTAACTAAAGCGGTTATTAAGGAGGAAGGAGATTTAGGAACTGAATTGACAATTACATTCGAAGGATCAGTCTATGACGGCAAGAGAAACCCGTATAATACCAACTTTGTGTTTTTCTTCATGGCTGATGGAGATCCATTTAGAATTGGAAGTGAAAATCTTGTAAGTGGAAATTTATCTATTGAAGGTTCTCCAGAAGGTTTACCTTTTGCAGCATCTTATGAGTACAACGATGAAGATTATCCTACGAGTATAAGTTCAACCATACCAGGTTTATTCTCAGAAAGTAAAACCATTACCTACGATTGTAAATAGCAAAAATTATTTTCATATTAAAAAAAGCTGCTTAGGCAGCTTTTTTTAATCATTCTAGTTTGATCTAATGAATCCTATTAAACTAAAAATTGATTTCGATATTACCAAAAAAGAACTCCCACTCAAATGGCCTTCTTTTTTTAGTATGGGTTCATGCTTTGCTGAAAATCAATCGATGCAATTAAGCAGATTAGGATTTAACGTTAAGTCTAACCCATTTGGAATTCTATATAATCCAATTAGTATTGAACAAACTCTTCGGCGTATCCAACAAGATAAAAAGTACGAAGCTCAAGATTTTATATCCTCAAATTATTATTTTTCTTTAGAACATCACGGATCTTTTGAATATGAATCTTTGAATGCTGCATTAGAGCAAAGTAATTTAATACTCGCAAAAAGTAGAGACCAATTAACACAAACAGATGTATGTATTTTTACGCTTGGAACTTCATTGGTATATCAATACGATGTTAAAACCGTAGCAAACTGTCATCGACTTCCTACTCAAGATTTTGAACAAGTTCAATTAACCTATCAGCAAGTTTCTAAGCGTCTTAAATCAATTACAAAATACTGCAAAACATTAAACCCCAAAATTCACTTAATATTCACAGTAAGTCCAATTCGACATTTAAGAAGCGGTATTGTAGAGAGTAACAGAAGTAAGGCTTTACTTGTCTCAACAATTCATGATTTAATTGAATATCTAAAAGACCCAAACATATCATATTTCCCAGCATATGAAATTTTTATTGATGAATTGAGGGACTACCGATTTAGCAAGGAAGACCTTTCTCACCCTAACAAGCAGGCACAAGATTATATTTGGAGTAGATTTTGTGATACTTATTTCTCTGATGATACGAAAACCATTGTTTCATCCGTTGAAAAGTACTTAAACTTCAAAAACCATCAACCCTCAAAATTAGAACCTCATCTAGAACAACTGAACGATATGAAAAAACAACTTCTAAAAACTTATCCATTTCTTAATTTATGAAAAAGATTCTTATTACAGGAAGTAATGGTTTACTTGGACAAAAACTCATTGACTTATATCTTAAAAATAACGATGTCAAACTCATAGCGACTGCTCGAGGGATCAATAGGTATCCTATAAAAGATGGTTATGAATATGCAACAATGGACATCACTTCATTTGAACAAGTTCAAGAGGTCGTCAAAAAATACAAACCTCACTGTATTATCAATACTGCTGCTATGACCAATGTTGATCAATGCGAAGAGGATATGGTTGGGGCTGAAAATCTAAACATAAAAGCAGTTAGTCATCTAATTGAGGCAGCAAACCAGGTAGATGCTCATTTTATACAGTTAAGTACTGACTTTATATTTGATGGTAAAGCAGGTCCATATAAAGAAGATGACCAACCCAACCCACTTGGTTTTTATGGAAATACAAAACTAGAGGCTGAAAAAATTATTAGAGCAAAATCTAACAAATGGAGTATAATTCGAACTGTCCTCGTATACGGAATAGTTCATGACATGAGTCGAAGCAACATCGTCCTTTGGGCAAAAAATGCTTTAGAAAAAGGACAACCCTTGAAAATTGTAGATGATCAATTCAGAAGTCCAACTTTAGCAGAAGATCTTGCTATTGGATGCCAACTTGTTGAACAAA
>JAKMFK010000186.1 GCA_022425465.1 Bacteroidia bacterium
ATTGTTTGGTTTATTGAAATAATGATTGATCAGGATACGTAGTTAAGTTTGGAGCTAACTGTGTTTCCTCAAGAGCAATAGGTAACCAAAGCTGATTGTCAGAGAAATTAGCTTCTTTGTCACCATCTCCAACAAATAGACTGGCATTTGCTCTTCCCGAACGTACAAGGTCGAACCAACGATCACCTTCACAAGCAAGCTCTGCACGACGCTCGTACCAGATTAAATCTAAAAGATTCCAGCCTTCTTCAGCCATTACAGTTGAAGCATCTCTATAACTTCCTGTATTATCACCTGGTCCAGCAGCTCTTTCACGAACAATATTTATGTGGTCCATTGCTTCCGCATCAGAACCACCGCTTCTGTGAAGTGCCTCTGCAAGCATTAATAATACATCTGCATATCTAAAAACATGAGTATTTTGAGACTTCGTTAAGTGCTCATTCCCACCGTTTACATTCATTCCTGCATATGCTTTGAAATTAGGATACTTTTCTTGCCAATATCCAGTATAATCAACAGGGTTACTCTGTGTTTCATCAATTACAGTGTTGCAATTAGCATTTGAATCAGCTATTTCCTTAGCTAACTCATCATTAGATGCAATAGCAACGTCTCTTCTGACTGTATCATCTGAAAGATAGTGATTCCATAAGCTAGGAGTAACCATCATGAATCCCCAACCAGCTTCATACCTAGGATGTTTAGAGCATAATCCTCTTATTCCGCATAATTGGATCATACCATTTCCATCTACACCTTCGAACCAACCCCAGTCACTTGACCATAAAGGATTGTGTTGAATCTCGAAGACAGATTCTCTTGTATTTCGAACATTAAATCTGAAAAGCGTACTCATATCATCTTCTAGTTCGTATACACCCAAGTCAACCAATTGTTGAAATGCCTCTGCAGCCTTACCAAATAAAACGGCATCATCATTTTTTAAATCAGCCCAATAGAGATAAGCCTTACCCATCAATGCTAAAGCAGCACCTTTAGTTGCTCTTCCTTCTTCGCCTGATTTTGCCGATACTGGTAATGTTGCGGCAGCAGCTGTGCAATCATCGATTACTTGTTGCATTAGTTCAGACATAGTACTTCTAGATAAATTAACATCCCCAGGTTGTAACATTTTAGTAACTACTGGAACTGGTCCAAAATGTTTAAACAATTCAAAGTGATAGTATGCTCTCAAGAAGCGTGCCTCTGCCTTATAAACATCGACAGCTGGTGATTCAGCTTTACACAGTTCTAATAACGTATTTACTCTACTAATCCCGATATAATTTCTTCTATACATGGGATGAATTACTGTGTTTGTGTTTGTTTGAGTAAAGTCATCAAACTCTTGCCATCCTGGTTGGTCATTATTGGTAGCATCTCCACCAGCATTAGCATTGTCTGAGCGAATTTCTCCATACATTGTTGGCGATATCCATTGTCCAAACGCCATAGACCATCCAATTGGATCATAGGCTCCAATAAGAGCAGATCCAATTTGATTTTCAGTTTGATAGTAATTATTTGATAGGAACTCATTTACAGGTTCTACCTCAAGTGTTTCTTTCTTGCACGAAAAGAATAGCAATGTGCAAGCACTGATTGTTAATATATATTTTAATGATTTATTCATGTTATTATCTAATTAAAATGTGATGTTTAGTCCTCCTCCAATTGAAATGTTATTTGGATAGAACCCTTTGTCTATACCAGTATCAAGTATCCAACCATTTGTACCTATATCTGGATCAAATCCTCTGTAGTTTGTTAATGTAAGTAGGTTAGTTCCTGTCATGTATACCTTGAGGTTTTGAATTTTAGCTTTTGCTAACCAATCTTTAGGTACGTTCCAACCTATCTGTAGGTTTCTTAATCTTAAGAAGGTTCCATCTTCAACATAAAAATCAGAAGGACGTTGGTTGTTATTTAAATCGGTAGAACTTAATCTTGGCATATCTTGAGATGGATTGTCTTCAGTCCATCGATCTAACCAGAATGTTTGGTAGTTGCCAAAAGTGATATCTGAACGTTCATATGTTCTATAGATTTGGTGTCCGATTTGAGTGTTAAGTATCGTATTTAAATAAAACCCTTTATACTCCAAATTCAGACTTAAACCAATGATGTGTTTCGGCCATGGGTTTCCAATATCTCCAAGATCATCAGAATTGATTTCGCCGTCACCATTAGTATCTACAAATTTGATATCACCTGGTTTAGCTTTAGGTTGTAATAAATCACCCTCTGAATTGACATGATTGTCAATTTCTTCTTCAGTTTGGAAAATACCATCTGTCTGGTATCCAATGAAATGTCCTACAGCATATCCTTCAGACATTCTAGTAATTGGTGTATTACGAACAGGCCAAGACCATCCATTTAAATAACCAGCATCTCCAGCAACTTTAGTAACTTCATTTTTGAAGTGAGTATAGTTAAGGTTGGTATTAATTTTAATTGCACGGAATCGGGTTTGGTAACCAATCGATGCTTCAATTCCTCGGTTTCTAATTTCTCCTAGATTTGATATTGGATTGTTAGTTGCCCCTATATAACCTGGGATATTTTGTTCCATTAACAGGTCTTTTGTTGTTTTTTGATACCAATCAAGTTCTACAGATAATCTGTTATTAAACATGGTCATTTCAACACCAAAGTCAATTTGCTCACTTTCTTCCCATTTAACATTTGGGTTAGGTGGGCCAGCGAGAGCTGTACCTGTATTTAATATTTGGTTAGCACTTCCAAATGAATATGTAAAAGCATTTTGAACTCTCGTTACATAGCTAAGAGGAGAAATTCGATCTGAACCGTTAACTCCCCATGAAGCTCTAACTTTTAAGAAATCAATGTGGTCAGAATCGAAAAAGTCTTCCTTATCAATAACCCATCCTAATGATGCAGATGGGAAAATACCGAAACGATTGTTTTCTCCGAAATTTGAAGAACCATCTCTACGAATGGTACCCGTAAACAAGTATTTCTCGTCAAAGTTGTAAATCAACCTTCCGAAAGTACTAATAAGATAATAATCTACACTAGCTGATCCATAAGTTAAATCTAATGTGTCTTGACCAGCATCAAGATACTGGAAATTAGGGTTAAATGCAGCATCAGCAGGAATATTTGATGTTGATCCACCAACTTGTCTGAATTGATTATTTCTGTATGTAGTACCTAATAATACATCGAAGTTGTGTTTCTCATTGTAGGTTTTGTTGTAATTAATGGTGTTTTCCCATTGTATTCCTTGGAAATTTCCAGATCCTTGAGCAACATCATTAGTTAGGTTTTGAGCGGTTGGGTGTAAATTATATGCAGGAGTAAATGACCTGAAATCCCACCAATTTGCATCGATACCAAGATCGGTTTTGATTGTTAATCCTTCAATTGGTTTTACCTGTAAGTATATGTTTCCAAGAATTTGGTCACTTTTACCATCTCCATTGATCAAATACTCACGACTCATAGGATTTATATATTCTTTTTGAACCCATGGAGATTGAGCAAACCCAAATTGGGCATCCTCATCATAAACAGGAGTAATTGGATCATAGGCAAAAGCGTCACTCTGAATACCACCAAAAGCGTTATTTGTTCCAATGTTGTTGTTGTCTGTCCTATTCAAGTAAAGACTATTACCAACGGTCAGGAAGTCCTTAACTTCTTTCGTTGAATTAATTCGGAAAGCATATCTTTTGTAGTTCGATTTTTCGCCACCAATAACTCCATTTTGATCCCAGTAGTCTAATGAAATATATGAATTTTTAAGTGAAGCGGTCACTCGATGATTAATCATTTTAGCAGGGTTGAAAATTTCTTCCATCCAATTGGTGTTATGAAGAAGAGGATCACCCACATTCGGGAACCCTAATCTGTTTAGACCAACAGCTTGACCTCCATTCTCATATTTCTCACGTGTAAGCATTACATAGTCTTCTGCACCTAACATTTCAGGTACCTTCCAAGGACGTGAATTGAGATAACTCATTCCATAAGTGAATGTACCAACATCAGCACCATTTCCACTTTTGGTTGTAATGATTACTACACCATTAGCAGCTCTAGCACCGTATATTGCACTAGATGCAGCATCTTTTAATACATCTATGGATTCTACATCACTTGGGTTAATATTATCAATGTTTCCAACTTGAACTCCATCTACAATATAAAGTGGAGTGTTATCACCATTGGTACTTACACCTCTAATTAAAAGAGTTTTGCTGGCACCTGGTTGACCACTAGATTCGTTAACGATTATTCCAGCCATTTGGCCCTCCATTGTAGATGAAACATCAGGAAGAGCGATTCCTTCTAGTTGTTTGGATTCAATTTTGGCAACGGATCCTGTAGAAACTTTCTTTTTTTGTCTACCATACCCAACGACAACTAGTTCATCAAATTGATTTAAAATTTCACTTAATGAAATTTTAACAGGGTTGTAGTTTGTTATGGTTAATTTCTTTTTATCATATCCTACATAGGTGACTTCTACATCAACAGGCGTTTTTTGATTTGCAATGGCGAACTCTCCATTTTCATCTGTAATAGCACCCGTATTGGTGCCGACTACTTGAATACTGGTTCCCATAAGAGCTTGCCCTGTGCTTGCATCTACTACTTTACCACGGATAGTTCCTGTTTGTGCACTTAGGAAAAAAGGAAAGCACAAAAGAAAAAGTAGAAATATATTACTTGGTTTATTTGTAATTCTGGTTAAATAAATCATGGATTATTGGTTTATGTTTATTGGTGTACTAACGTGAGGAGTTTGAGTTTAAAAACTCATAAAAGAATTTCAAAAAAAAGATTTTCATCGAAATGAAAATCTTTTTTTTGAAATTTATAGTTTGAATTATTATTCAAGGATTAAACGCTTAACAGAAACTTTGTTATCTGTCATAACTTCAACCATATAAATACCTCTACTAAATGTAGATACATTTACAGTTGAGTTTGCGTTTACATCGTTAGATGCGTACATTACTTTACCTGTTACATCATAGATAGTAACTTTAGCTAAATTCTCGTCTGAACTAACAGTGATCTCATTGTTAGCTGGGTTTGGATAAACCTTGAAAAGATTTTTGTCAATAGATTTAACACTTGAGTTATCTTCTTGCTTAGCAAAAACATATCTCCACCATCCGCCACCAAAGTTGATGTCGATAGTCATTGTTTCACCATCAGCTGACATTTCAACTGGATAAGTAATAGAAGCAACAGCGTCAGCAGGACTTGCAAGTTCACCTGAGTTGTGAACTTTAGCTAATCCTAGATAAGCACCTGTACCAGTGACAGTTACCTCCATTTTATCAGCATCCCAAGACCAAGTTGCGATAGCAGATCCGTCATGTGGAGCTACAGGAGTACCACATCCTTCATCAACACCTTGCCATCCTTCTAACCAAGTCGCATCTCCTAAAACATTTTCGAAAGATCCATCAGCATTGAATTTGTATTCATCATCAAAAAGGCAAGCTCTAGTGTCAACATCTTCAGCAGAATTACTCCACCAGTCTGTGTTACCTAATTCTGGACCTACACCCAATGCCACTGCTTGGGGAGCAAGCTTCCAAGAAGTTCCACCAAGGTCAACTTCAACTTTTTCTTCTTCTTTGGCAAGAACGTATCTCCACCAACCGCCACCAAAATTGATGTCGATAGTCATAGTTTTACCGTCAGCAGAAAACTCAACTGGGTAAGTAATTGAAGCAACAGCGTCAGCAGGATTTGCAAGTTCGCCTGAGTTGTGAACTTTAGCTAATCCAATGTATGCACCTGTACCAGTTACAGTTACTTCCATTTTGTCAGCATCCCAAGACCAAGTTGCGATAGCAGAACCGTCATGTGGAGCTACGGGAGTACCACATCCTTCATCAACACCTTGCCATCCTTCTAGCCATGTTGCATCTCCTAAAACATTTTCGAAAGATCCATCAGCATTGAATTTGTACTGATCGTCAAAAAGACAAGCTCTGGTGTCAACATCATCAGCAGAATTACTCCACCAGTCTGTGTTACCTATTTCTGGACCTACACCCAATGCCCCTGCTTGGCGCGCACGCTTCCAGGAAGTTCCACCAAGGTCAACTT
>JAKMFK010000228.1 GCA_022425465.1 Bacteroidia bacterium
CAGATGAGTTCAACATGTCTGCAAACGATGAAGATGTTTTTATATTATCTAATGGTCACATCTCACCCGTATATTATAGTGCTCTTGCTCATAGTGGTTATTTCCCAGTATCTGAGCTAAGTACCTTCCGCAAGCTAAATACAAGACTTCAGGGTCACCCTACCACTCACGAAGGATTACCTGGAGTAAGAGTAGCTTCTGGATCTTTAGGTCAAGGTTTATCAGTAGCAGCTGGAATTGCCCAAGCCAAAAAACTCGACAACGACAATAAACTTGTATATGTGCTTATGGGTGATGGAGAATTACAAGAAGGACAAATTTGGGAGGCCGTAATGTATGCAGCACATAATCAATTGGACAATTTAATCGCTACCGTAGATGTCAATGGACGACAAATTGATGGTGACACAAAAGATATTATGGGCTTCACGGATTTGAAATCCAAATTCGAGGCTTTTGATTGGAATGTCATTAGTATGGATGGGAATGATATCAATGATGTACAAGACACCCTAAATAAAGCAGGAATGCTTGCTGGAAATGGTAAACCAATTTGTATTTTAATGCATACTGAAATGGGTAATGGAGTTGATTTTATGATGGGTAGCCACAAATGGCATGGAATACCCCCAAACGATGAACAACTAGCCACTGCCCTAGAACAAAACCCGTCAACGATTGGTGATTACTGATACCAATTTTTAAATTTAAGAGTTAATCAAATATGAACGTATATCAAAAAATACTACCGATATTGGTCTTGTTCATGACTCTTAATGTCTCTGCTCAAACGCCCAAGACAAGAATACTATTCGTTTTAGATGGCTCCGGAAGTATGTATGCTAAAATGGGTACAGACAATCGTATTACAGTTGCAAAACGCTTGTTGACCAGATTGGTAGATAGTTTGAAATACCAAGACGAACTAGAACTTGCACTCCGTGTTTATGGTCACCAAAGTTTGAAAACAGATCGTAATTGCAAGGATACACGTCTGGAGGTTCCATTTAGTCCCAATAACCACCTTATCATCAAGGATAAGATTAAAACCATACGCCCAAAAGGAACTACTTTAATTGCATATTCGCTTCAAGAGGCTGCATATGACTTTCCAAAAAATCCAAATATTCGAAATGTCATAATCCTCATAACTGATGGTATTGAGGAGTGTGATGGTGATCCATGTGCTGTATCAACAGCTCTCCAAAAGCAAGGTGTTGTCCTTCGACCATTTATTATAGGTCTGGGACTCACTGCAGAATTCAAAACTCAATTTGAATGTGTCGGTCGATATTTTGAGGCTGAAACCGAAAATGACTTTGAAGACGTGCTCAATGTGGTAATTAGTCAAGCCATCAACAATACATCTGCTCAGGTAAACCTTTTAGACAGTTATGGAAGACCTACAGAAACGGATGTAAATATGACATTTACAGATTCCAAATCAGGTAAAACCCTTTATAATTACATTCATACTTTGGATTACCGTGGCAATCCTGACACCTTATACATTGATCCATCCTATGTTTATGACATCAAAATCCATACAACTCCTCCCATAATAAAGAAGAATGTTTCATTCACAGCTGGTAAGCACAATACTGTTGCTATAGATGCTCCTCAAGGCTTTCTGAATCTTCAAATTGATGGAATCACCAACTATAAAAACTTACAAGCATTAGTTATAAATCCTGAAACTAATGAAATCATTAATGTCCAAGACTTTAATGATAAACAGAAATACCTTGTCGACGATTATACTATCGAAATATTGACACTACCAAGGTTAACTCAAGAAAACATCAATGTTGTTCAAGATAAAACTACCACACTCCAAGTTCAACAACCGGGTAAATTAAATATTGTTACACGAAATAAATTTGTCATTTCAATATTTCAGAAAAAGAAAGGCAAAACCTTGTTGGTAAAAAATTTAAACTTAAAGGGAAATCAAGACATTACTGTACTTCAACCAGGTAAATATCAATTGATTTACCGAGAATCTGCCGTTAAAGAAACCATAAAAACAAAAACAATCGATTTTACCATTAAATCGGGTGAAATGAAACATATCAACCTAAAATAAAAACATTCAATGACTAATCCCACACTAGAAAAAAAAGACACACGATCAGGCTTTGGAGCTGGATTATATGAAATTGGACTACAAAACAAAGATGTAGTTGCTTTATGTGCTGATTTAACTGGATCGCTAAAAATGAATGCTTTTCAGGATGAATTTCCAAATCGATTTTTTCAAATGGGAATTGCAGAAGCTAATATGATGGGAATGTCAGCTGGCTTGGCTACTGCTGGTAAAATTCCATTTACGGGAACCTTTGCTAACTTTTCTACTGGGCGAGTTTATGATCAGATTAGGCAATCCATTGCTTATTCCCATAAAAATGTTAAAATATGTGCATCACATGCAGGTTTAACTTTAGGAGAAGATGGTGCTACTCACCAAATTTTAGAAGACATCGGACTCATGAAAATGTTGCCAGGTATGGTTGTCATCAATCCATGCGATTATAATCAAACAAAAGCTGCTACTATGGCGATTGCTGACTATTATGGTCCAGTATATCTCCGATTTGGCAGACCTAAATGGCCTATTTTTACAAACTATGACTCGTTTGAAATTGGAAAAGCTCTTCACTTAAGAGAAGGAAAAGATGTCACCATATTTGCTACTGGTCACCTTGTTTGGAATTCTCTAGAGGCTGCTAAAGCTCTAGCAGAAGAAGGAATATCTGCTGAAGTGATTAATATTCACACCATTAAACCATTGGATAATGAGGCCATTCTTGATGCTGTAGCCTCTACCCAATGTGTTGTAACAGCAGAAGAACATCAAATGAATGGAGGAATGGGTGACAGCATCTGTCAATTATTAAGTAGAAACCTACCCACACCTGTTGAAATGGTTGCAGTAAATGATAGCTTCGGTGAAAGTGGAAAACCCTCAGAACTTCTTGACAAATATGGTCTAGGAGTCAAAGACGTAATTGCAGCTGCAAAACGTGCAATAGCTAGGAAGTAAACTGTTGTGAATACCCTATTTGTCTATAATAAGAAAGCGGGAAGTAAATTTAATCTCGCTCTGATAGACGAAATCAAATCAAATCTTCCCAATAACTTTCAATCCGAGTTCATTGAAATACAAAACTTCAGCACATTCAATTCAACTGGTTTTAATTGTTTGGTTGCTGTTGGTGGTGATGGAACAGTGAGTACTGTTGCAAAAAGAGCTCAAACCGAAGGTAAGATAATGGCGATACTCCCACAAGGATCGGGAGATGGTTTAGCCCGTTTTTTAGGACTTACAAAAAACATAGCTAAAGATGTTAAGACCATTTTAAATGGACATAAAATTCAAATTGATACAGCTGAAGTATCGGGGTATTTCTTTGTGAATGTTGCTGGTAGTGGATTTGAAGCACAAGTCGCACACGCATTTGATAGTGCAGGTATTAGAGGATTAATGGGGTATGCCAAAATCATTATCAAACTCTACCGTGAAAAACATGAAAAACAAATTTCTCTGACATTATCCAACAATCAGATAAAACTGCCTTTTTTCAGCTTGAGTATTGCTAATGGAAATCAATGGGGTAATAACTTTGAGATAGCTAGCAAGGCTGATATCCAAGATGGACTCTTGGATATTGCAATCATGAGAAAGCCAAAATGGTATCAGATACCAAATCTGATCCTATTTTTGAGAAATAGACGCAAATCGAATTCCCTAATCTCCTATTACAAAGCAGAAAGAATAGATATAGAAGAAAGTGAAGACATTTGGCATATAGATGGGGAACCTATACTACTCAAGACCAAACAAACAGTTCATATTCATCCAAAAAGTTTAACCATAATTGTACCTCATGACAAAGAAAAAAATGCAAAAACTTGATCTGAGTAACTTTTTTATTCAGGATAAAAAAGACGAAGGTTTTAAATTAATGCAAGAAGATGATAATAGCCAGTCTACTGAAAACATCTCCCTACCTAAGAATGCTCAAAAGTTATTCGTTCGTAAAGAAAAAAAAGGACGAGGAGGAAAAACCGTGACTGTAGTTGAGGGATATCAAGGAAATCCTATGGTATTAGAAAAGCTATGTAAAAAGGTGAAGCAACAATGCGGAGTGGGTGGATCAGTTCAAAACAAAACCTTTATTATCCAAGGAGATAAGGCCGATCAAGTTGTGAAAATTCTCATCAAAGAAGGTTATAATGCCAAGAAAACAACCATGTAAAATAGAATTATCGTGATTTAAAACTATTATAAATCAATCGACTTCAGTTGAACTAGACCTCCAATTTTTAGAAACATTGGATAGGCCAACTACATTTGTCAGCAACATAATGTTGTAAGACCAATGAAGTCACACTATATTACAGATCGTGTTTTTGAACTTGCATCGAAAACAAATGAAAACTTAAGTCTAGATGAACTTATCCAGTCATCGGTTGCAAATGGAGAGGGAAGAATAACAAGCTCAGGAGCACTTGCAGGCGACACGGGTAAATTTACAGGAAGATCCCCAAAAGATAAATTCACGGTAAAAGATGATATCACCAAAGATCAAGTGTGGTGGGGAGATATCAATCAACCCTTCTCATCTGATCAATTTGACGCACTTTTAGAACGAGTAATAAATCACTATCAAGACAAAGAAATCTTTGTAAGAGACGTTTATGCATGTGCAGATCCAAAATATCGTTTATCTATTCGAGTCGTCACAGAAACGGCATATCAAAATTTATTTGTTCATCACATGTTTATACGTCCAAGTGAGGATGAACTCGAATCAATTGACCCAGAATGGATCATATTAGCTGCACCCAGTTTTATGTCGGTTCCGGATAGAGATGGGACCAGACAAGAAAACTTCTCGATTATTGATTTTTCAAAAAAAATATACATTATAGGAGGGTCTGGTTATACCGGAGAAATCAAGAAAGGAATATTCACTGTTCTTAATTTCACATTACCAGTAGATCATGATGTTTTAAGTATGCATTGTTCTGCTAATGTGGGTGAAAATGGTGATTCAGCTGTATTCTTTGGTTTGTCAGGCACTGGAAAAACAACATTAAGTGCTGACCCAAAGCGAAAACTTATTGGCGATGACGAACATGGTTGGAGCGGAAATGGCATATTTAACTTTGAAGGTGGATGCTACGCCAAAACAATAAATTTGACTGAAAAAAATGAGCCTTCCATTTGGAAAGCTATCAAAGAAGGTGCATTGGTAGAAAATGTACGTTTTTTCCCAGACTCAGATGTTGTAAACTATGATGATGTTAGTGTAACAGAAAATACCCGATGTGCATACCCTATTGACTATATTGATAACATTTCAATCCCTTCAGTTGGACCACAACCTAATAATATCTTTTTCTTAACTGCAGATGCCTTTGGTGTGCTACCTCCTATTTCAAAACTAACTCCTGAACAAGCCGGTTACCATTTTATCAGTGGTTATACAGCCAAAGTAGCGGGAACTGAGGAAGGAATTAATGAGCCTGAAGCCACTTTTTCAGCATGTTTTGGAGAGGCTTTTATTCCTTTACACCCAGGGAAATATGCTGATATGCTAGGGGCTAAAATGAAAGAAAATAATGTAAATGTTTGGCTTGTAAATACGGGTTGGACAGGAGGGCCATACGGCACTGGATCTCGTATGAAACTCAAATATACCAGAGCTATGCTAGATGCAGCTATGAACGGAAATTTAGACCATGTTTCTTATGAAACACACCCCATTTTTGGTGTTCGTATGCCTAATACATGTCCTGATGTTCCTTCAAATTTGCTAAACCCAAGAAATACTTGGGTAAATAAAGCTGATTATGATAAAAAAGCAAACCACTTAGCAACATTGTTTAATCAAAACTTTGATAAATATGCTGACGGAGTATCACAAGGAATTTTAGCTACTGCTCCAAAAACAGAAGTATTAAGTTAACTCATCTTCTGTTTCAAATATTGGGCAGTATATGAATTCTTGAGCACCTCAGGTTGAATCATTTCCTCAGGAGTACCCTCAAAAACCAATTGTCCACCTGCCTCTCCTCCCTCTTTACCTAAGTCTATAACCCAATCCGCACATTTGACAACATCTAAATTATGTTCGATAACCACAATGCTATGTCCTTTATCAATCAGGGCATTGAAGGACTTTAGTAGCTTCTTTATATCATGGAAATGAAGCCCAGTTGTAGGTTCATCGAAAATAAATAAGACCTTCTCTTTGTGTTGAGATTTAGCAAGGAAAGTAGCTAATTTGATTCGTTGAGCTTCACCTCCACTTAAACTGTTGCTACTCTGACCCAATTTCACATATCCTAATCCCACTTGTTGAAGTGGTAACAGCTTATTGATTATTGATCGCTGACCCTTAAAGAATTCGATAGCTTCATCAACCGTCAAGTTTAACACATCAAAAATACTTTTTTGCTTAAACGTAACCTCTAAAACTTCATCTTTGAAACGCTTACCCCCACAATCCTCACAAGTCAAGTGTAAATCAGCCATAAACTGCATTTCTACGATTTCTTCTCCCTCCCCTTGACAATTTTCGCACCTACCTCCATCTACGTTAAATGAAAAATGCTTAGCTCTAAAACCACGTTGTTTAGATAAAGGCATTGTACTATATAAATCGCGAATTAAATCATAGGCTTTTACATAGGTGACGGGATTGCTTCTACTTGACTTACCAATGGGGTTCTGATCAACAAGCTCAGTTGTCGAAATTGAACTAAAATCTCCATTCACTTCTTTAACCTCCCCAATTCGTTGAGTACTGTATTGTTGGGTCTCCCTTAGCATAGCTGGATATAAAATCCCTTTTACAAGTGAAGTCTTGCCACTGCCACTTACTCCTGTGACCACAGTTAACGTGTTTAATGGAAAATCTACCGTAAATCCCTTAAGGTTGTTTTGGGCTACGCTAACAAGTGTAATCTTGTTGTTCCATTTTCTTCGATCTGATGGGATACTAATTTCTTCTTTTCCATCAAGGTACTTAGCAGTCAATGTTTCTTGACCAGCAATGTTTTTGTATTCTCCAGAATACACCACTTGACCTCCTAAATGACCAGCCTCAGGCCCCATGTCTATAAGGTAATCTGATGCATTCATGATGTCTTCATCATGCTCAACAACTACAACCGTATTTCCATTATTTTTAAGGTCTTCCAAAACTGAAATTAACTGCTCTGTGTCTTTAGAATGAAGACCAATACTAGGTTCGTCCAAAATATAACTACTTCCCACTAAGCTACTTCCAAGTGACGTGGCTAAATTAATTCTTTGACTTTCACCACCACTTAGTGAATTACTTAATCGATTCAGTCCTAAATACCCAAGCCCAACTCTCATTAAATAATCCAATCGATTATTAATTTCAACTAAAATGGGTTTAGCAATATCAGCAGATTGTTCGGGTAAGACAAGATCTTTGAAAAATTGGTAGGCCTCATTGATATTCAATAAAATAACATCTTTTAATGAAGATTGATGTTTATGTTCAATAAACGATGGGTTATCTTTTTCATTGAATATTTTCACATAACTCCCATCTTTTCGTATTCGTGTACCTAAACAAGAAGGACAGGTTGTTTTACCTCTGTATTTACTCAATAATACACGGTATTGAATCTTATAAGAATTCTCTTTTAAATAATCAAAAAACTGATCAAGTCCTTTTACACGGCTATTTCCACTCCACAGCAAATTAAGCTCTTTGTCTGAAAGGTCACGAATAGGTCTGTGAATAGGAAATTTATACTTCGCAGATGATTGTATAAAATCATTTTTCCAAGCACTCAATGTTTCACCTTTCCAACAAGCTATGGCATTTTCATATAATGATAATGATCGATTAGGAATAACAAGCTCAGGATCAATACCAATAATACTTCCAAAGCCCTCACATTCATCACAAGCACCATATGGATTGTTAAAGCTTAATAAATTAATGGAGGGTTCCTCAAATTGAATTCCATCTATTTCAAATCGATTATTAAATTCTTTCGTATCAACAGATGTCACAATATAAACCTCTCCTATTCCCTCCCAAAATGCAGTTTCTATAGAATCAGTTAAACGGTTAATGTATTCTTCATCTGTTGTTTTTGTTTTCAAACGATCAACTACTACCAAGTAATTAGTGTTGAATTCATTATTTTCCAAGACATCTTCTATTCTGTATAGCTCATTATTCTGAAGAATGCGGATATACCCTTTTTGAAGCATATCATCTAGTGTTTTTGAACCAGCATTTGTTGAAGGTTTAAAACAGATATATACAGTTTCGTCTTCTAATCCCAATATGTAATTCAAAACATCTTGGGTGGAATGTTTTTTTACCTCTTGTCCACTGATTGGAGAGATTGTTTTACCTACTCGAGCCCAAAGTAATTTAAGATAGTCATACAACTCTGTACTAGTAGCAACTGTACTTCTCGGATTTCGTGTATTTACTTTTTGCTCAATAGCAATACATGGAGTTAATCCTTGAATGTTATCTACCATTGGTTTCTCAAGTCTACCTAAAAATTGTCTAGCATAGCTACTCAAGCTTTCTACATACCTCCTCTGTCCTTCAGCATACAGTGTATTAAAAATCAACGATGATTTTCCCGATCCAGATAATCCAGTTACAACAGTAAGTTGATTACGTGGTATCCTCACATTCACATTTTTGAGGTTGTGTAAATGAGCATTTTGAATATCAATGTATTTCTGAATTGTCATTTTAAAATCATTTTCTGAGGATAAAGTGCAAATTTCGCCTTATTCTCTTACAAAACACGAGAATCGCTTGTAAGTTTAGGGATTGAATACTATTTTAGTGGTCAACAAAAAATTTTAAAGCCTATACGCAATACCTATACTAGTTAACCTTTTTTTAATCAACTAATTAACCATAGGTATTATGCATAATTCAAAAATTTCTGATCAATCATTGGTAAAGCAGTACATTCAAGGCAATGAATCTTGTCTAGAGATGCTTATAAAACGCCACAAAAACCGACTATTCACTACTATTATTCTCATTGTAAAAGACTCTTATATTGCTGAAGATATTTTTCAAGAAACATTCATAAAGATTATAAAGAATCTGAAGGCAGGTAAGTACAATGAAGAAGGTAAGTTTCTACCATGGGCTGCACGAATAGCTCGCAACATGGCCATTGACTACTTTAGAAAAACCAAGAGAATGCCTACAATTACGGATTCTAGTGGTCAAGATGTTTTTAGAACAATTAAAATTAAAACAGAAAATCGTGAGCAGCAAATAATAAGATCTGAAAAAGAAAGTTTGGTTCGAGCTGCTATCGAAAAACTTCCAGCTGAGCAACGTCAAGTTTTAATACTCAGACATTATGGTGATTTAAGCTTCAAAGAAATTGCTAAAATGACTGATGTTAGTATTAATACAGCACTAGGAAGAATGAGATACGCCATCACCAATATGAGAAAAGTAATGGCGAACACATCTTTCCAACCTTTTGATGCTTAAAATTTAAAAAGTTCACTATTAGTGGATTTTCAGCGTTTATTTTATTGGATACTGAGTATTAGTTTTCCACCAAACTGTTTATAAATACTCCCATGTCAAACATGGTAAAAAGCCTATCCGTGCTAAATTTGGACGTTTAGCGTAGACAAAATCCTTATCATTATTATAAATGACTGAAAATCAGTACAATGAAGATAGTATTCGGTCCTTAGATTGGAAAGAACACATCCGTTTAAGACCTGGTATGTACATCGGTAAACTTGGAAACGGTTCTTCTGCCGAAGATGGCATCTATATTTTAATGAAAGAAGTCATCGATAATTCTATTGATGAATTCATGATGGGAAATGGTAAACGAATCGAAATTAAATTAGCTGAAAATAAAGTTTCTGTTCGTGATTATGGCCGTGGAATTCCGCTTGGTAAAGTGGTTGATGTTGTCAGTAAAATCAATACTGGTGCAAAATATGACAGCAAGGTGTTTCAAAAGTCTGTAGGTCTAAATGGTGTGGGTACCAAAGCTGTCAATGCACTTTCCTCCTATTTCATGGTGAAAAGTTTTCGTGACGGCAAAAGCAAGGAAGCCATTTTTGAACGAGGAACACTAGTTAAAGAAATCGAAAATAAGTCTGAGGAAAAAAACGGCACCTATGTTGAATACATTGCTGACTCTGAAGTATTCAAAAATCATAAATACATCACCGACTACATCGACAATCAGATGTGGAACTATGTATACTTAAATGCTGGGCTCACGGTTAACTTCAATGGAAGTAAATATTTTTCCAAAAATGGACTGCTAGATTTATTAGAGCGAAAAACAAACCTAGAAGAAACCAAGTACCCAATTATCCACTTAAAAAAGGGTGATATTGAAATAGCCATAACACATGACAATCACTATGGTGAAGATTACTATTCTTTTGTAAATGGCCAAAATACTACGCAAGGAGGAACCCACGTTGCGGCATTCAAGGAAGCATTAGTCAAGACCATTCGTGATTTTTATGGAAAAAGTTTTGATAGCACTGATGTAAGGGCATCACTTGTATCTGCTATCTCAGTTCGTATTCAAGAGCCTGTATTTGAATCTCAAACAAAAACGAAATTGGGAAGCACCGAAATCGCTCCTGATGGACCATCACTCAAAGCAGAGATCAATCAGTTTGTAAAATCCAAACTCGATAATTTCCTGCACAAGAATCCAGAAACAGCCGATGCTCTTCTCAAAAAGATTCAACTTAGTGAACGTGAACGTAAGGACATGGCTGGTGTTCGCAAAATTGCTCGTGAAAGAGCAAAAAAGGCAAGTGTTCACAACAAGAAATTAAGGGATTGTAGAGTCCATTTTACAGATGAGAAAAAAGAAAATAGACTGGATACATCGTTGTTTATAACAGAGGGAGATTCTGCATCAGGAAGTATTACGAAAGCAAGGGATGTACAAACACAAGCGGTGTTTAGTTTACGTGGTAAACCTCTAAATTCCTTTGGTCTCAAAAAGAAAATAGTTTATGAAAACGAAGAGTTCAACTTACTTCAACATGCACTAAATATTGAGGAAAGTATTGATGATCTTCGATATAATAAAATTATCATAGCAACAGATGCTGATGTTGACGGAATGCACATTCGTTTGCTAATTCTCACCTTTTTCTTGCAGTTTTTTCCTGATTTAGTTCGTAAAGGCCATGTTTATATTCTTGAGACTCCGCTATTCAGAGTCCGTAACAAGAAAGAAACGATATACTGCTACAATGACGCGGAAAGACTAGATGCCATTAAAAAATTAGGCAAAAATCCAGAGATTACTCGCTTCAAAGGATTGGGAGAAATTTCCCCAGATGAATTTGGTGGGTTTATTGGTGAAGATATCCGATTAGAACCGGTTTTACTCAACGAAGACACTAGTATTTCTAAAATACTTCAATATTATATGGGTAAGAATACCCAAGATCGACAAGAATTTATCATCAATAACCTACGTATCGAAATGGACGAGGCTTCTGATAATCAAGAAGGAGAAAATGATGAAAATGAAGAGAAAGGCCAGAAAAAAAATACAGAAGCTATCGAATTAAAAGCCAAGAAAGCAGTTTAGGTAAAATATGGAGGAGAACGAAGAATTAGACGATAACAGTCAATCAGAAAAAATAATAAACGTAGATCTTGAAGACGGGCAACGTGCCTTGAAGGGGATGTATGAAGATTGGTTTTTAGACTATGCCAGCTATGTTATCCTCGAACGTGCAGTTCCTCACATCAATGACGGATTAAAACCCGTACAACGACGATTCTTACATGCTATGAAAGAAATGGATGATGGACGCTACAATAAAGTAGCCAACATCATCGGTAGTACGATGCAATATCACCCCCATGGTGATGCAGCTATAGGTGGTGCCATTATAAATATGGGACAAAAAGACCTTCTCATCGATTGTCAAGGAAACTGGGGTGACGTTCGAACTGGAGACGGTGCTGCTGCTCCTCGATATATCGAAGCAAGACTCAATAAATTTGCTTTATCCATTGCTTTCAATAAACAAACAACACAGTGGCAAAAATCTTATGACGGTAGAAAAAATGAACCTACTACCCTACCCTTAAAATTCCCACTTCTTTTGGCTCATGGTGTTGAGGGCATTGCCGTTGGTTTGAGCACCAAAATAATGCCACACAATTTCATTGAATTAATCAAGGGTAGCATTAAGATTTTAGAAGGTAAAAAAGCCACTATTTATCCTGACTTTCAAACAGGAGGTCTGGTAGATGTTTCTGATTATCAAGATGGTAGACGAGGCGGTAGAATCAAAATAAGAGCTACAATCATTGAAAAAAGTAAGAATATCATTGCTATCAAAGATGTTCCTTATGGAGTAACAACAGGATCACTAATAGACAGCATTCTAAAAGCTAATGACAATGGGAAAATTAAAATCAAAAAGGTTGTTGACAATACAGCTAAAGATGTTGAAGTAGAAATACATCTACCCAACAATATTTCTACAGATAAGACTATTGATGCCTTGTATGCATTTACCAACTGTGAAGTTTCCATATCACCCAATGCCTGCGTAATTGTTGACGAAAAACCCGTTTTTCTTGGCGTTTCAGAAATACTAAAGATCAACACTGAAAATACAGTTGACCTCCTTAAAAAAGAGCTTGAAATAAAACGAAACGAACTAGAAGAAAAATGGCACTTTAGTTCGTTGGAGAAAATATTCATTGAAGAAAAAATTTATCGGGACATTGAAGAGGCTGAGACATGGGAAGCTGTAATTAATGCTATTGACACAGGACTCAAACCCCACATTAAATTCCTCAAAAGAGCTGTCACTGAAGAAGATATCATTCGACTGACTGAAATTAAAATTAAACGTATTTCAAAATTTGACTCATTCAAGGCAGATGAGCTGCTTAAAGGGATTGAGGATGAATTAGCTCAAGTTAATCATCATTTAAAACACCTGGTTGATTTTGCGATTAGTTACTATTCTGACCTTTTAAAAAAATTTGGAAAAGGAAAAGAACGCAGAACTGAAATAAGAAACTTTGAAGAAATTAATACTAAAGTAGTTGCAGTTGCTAATGAAAAACTGTACGCCAACAAATCTGAGGGATTTGTAGGTACAGGAATAAAAAAAGAAGAATACATCTGCGACTGTTCAGACATCGACGATATCATCGTTTTTAGAAAAGATGGTACCTACTCCATCAGTAAGGTATCTCCAAAAGCTTTCTTTGGTAAAAACATCATTCACATTGCCGTCTTTAGAAAGAATGACGATAGACTAACATACAATGCTGTATACACCGATGGTAAAACTAAAAAAACATTTGCTAAAAGATTTAATGTAACGAGTATTACTCGAGATAAAGAGTATAATGTCACTAAGGGAAATACAGGTAGTAAGATTCAATATTTCACAGCAAATCCAAACGGTGAAGCAGAAATAATAAATATCTATCTGCATGCCGCTGCCAAAGCACGTAATAAACTTTTTGACTATGATTTTTCAGATCTTGCTATCAAAGGAAGAACTAGTCAGGGAAATATTGTAAGCAAACATCCAGTGAGAAAGGTTGACCTCAAAGAAAGAGGGGTCTCCACAATCGGAGGACGTGATATATGGTACGAGAGTAATATAGGGCGACTTAACATTCATAGTCGAGGCGATTACTTGGGTAGCTTCCAGACTGAAGATCAAATACTTGTAATTTATAATAATGGTGAATACGAACTCACAAATCATGAGCTAACCAACCATTATGCAAACAAAGAAATTGCACTCATTGAGAAATTTAACCCTAAACATGTGCTATCCATCCTTCATTATGATGGAAATAATAAAAATTACTATGTCAA
>JAKMFK010000222.1 GCA_022425465.1 Bacteroidia bacterium
CCTTTAATTCAAAGAACGCATCGGTTAATTTGAATCTGAAAGTGTCTTTTTCGTTTTTAAATTTGTTAAAATCAATATCAAATTCAGACAACTTCATTTCCAAAAGTTGGCAAAGGTAAGTATTTTACAATAAAATGCGTTAAATAGAGATGGTTATCTCAAATCAGGAACACCAATACTGAATTTTTCTCTTCTATGTGTTTTAAATCCAAGCGTTTCTTTGGTGTTGTCATAGTAGGTAATCCGATTTCTGCGAACTTTATTAATTAAATAAAGTGCGTTAATAAATGATGTAGTATTTCCTATTCCTTTTCCTGCTATATCATATGCTGTTCCGTGGTCTGGCGACGTTCTTATCATGGGTAAGCCAGCCGTGTAGTTAATTCCGTCGGTAAATGCTAATTGTTTAAATGGAATCAAGACTTGATCGTGGTACATGCCAATTACAGCATCAAAATTGGTTGAATTTTTGGAACCAAAAAAACCATCTGGTGCATATGGTCCTATAACCAATATGTTCTCTTTTTGGGCCTCTTTAATAGCTGGAGCAATTACGTCTAACTCTTCACGACCTATTAATCCATTATCTCCTCCATGTGGGTTGATTCCTAAAACAGCAATTTTTGGTTTGACGATAGCAAAATCGGCTTTTAAATTTTCATTAATCAATCGAATATGATTTAATACGGATTCTTTTGTGATACTATTGGCTACGTTATTTAGGGATGTATGACCTGTAACCATCGATACCCTCAGTTCCTCATTCATTAAAATCATTTGAACATCAGATTCAAATTCATTAGCAAGAAATTGGGTGTGACCGTTAAAAGATAATCCTGCGTCAGTAGTTGTCTTCTTATCGATGGGGCAAGTTAGTAAGTCACTTATAAGGCCGTTTTTTATATCAGTTATTGCTAATTGCAAAGCGTCTAGTGCAAATTTTCCTGCTTGAACATTTGGAGAGCCAGGAGTTATTTCGATTCTTTCTTTGCTAGAAGTTCTCAGGTTTAATTGATTTTCTTTAATATCAGTGCCTTTTTTAACGATATTGAAATTCAGAGGAGAGTAGTCTAATAAATTGGCGTAGTATTTAAAAATATAAGCGTTTGCATAAATGACAGGCGTACAATAATTAAAGACTAACTCGTTGGAAAAAGTTTTTAAGATTAGCTCTGGACCTATTCCGTTAAAATCCCCAATCGTTATACCTATTACTGGTTTATCATTCATTCTGTTGGCAAAGGTATGGTTTCTAGTTTATACTCCCTACTGCAGGTTTATTGGAATTTAATTCAAAAAAAATGGTAATTCTGAAATTTAGGCATAATTTTTGAGGGTTAGATTCTACTGCAAAGTCATTGAAAATAGTAGTAGTTTATAGAATGTTATCATTAAATTTGCAGATTCATAAAATATTCTCCAAGAGAATTTACACTTCTAAATAATACATGAGACAGTTAAAAATATCAAAACAGTTTACTAATAGAGAGAACAAGTCACTTGATAAATATCTCAACGAAATTAGTAAGGTAGCTATGATTGATGCCCAAGAAGAAGTTGAGCTTGCTCGAAGAATTCGTGAAGGTGATCAGGCTGCACTAGAAAAATTAGTAAATGCAAATTTACGATTTGTAGTGTCTGTATCGAAGCAGTACCAGAATCAAGGTCTAACATTGGGAGACTTAATCAATGAAGGTAATCTTGGGCTGATAAAAGCTGCTAAGCGGTTTGACGAAACTCGTGGTTTTAAATTTATTTCTTACGCTGTTTGGTGGATTAGACAATCTATTTTGCAAGCACTAGCTGATCAATCGAGAATTGTTCGTTTACCACTTAACAAAGTAGGAAGTATTGGTAGAATTAGTGCTGCTGCTGCTCGTTTAGAGCAATTGCAAGAGCGTGAACCTACACCCGAGGAGATAGCAAAAGAGCTAGAAATTAGTATTACTGAAGTTGAAAACGCATTTAAATCAAGCGGTAGACACTTATCTATTGATGCCCCTTTAATTGAAGGTGAGGATAATAGTTTATTAGGTGTTTTAGATAATAATGATGAACCTAATCCTGATCAACCCTTGATGGATGAGTCATTAAGAAAAGAAATTAATCGAGTGATTTCAACTTTATCGGAAAAAGAAAGAGACGTATTGAAATATTATTACGGATTGGATGGAGGTCCTGCTCATACATTAGAAGATATTTCTGACAAGGTGGGTTTAACTCGTGAAAGAGTTCGTCAGATAAAAGAAAAAGCTTTACGTAGATTGAGAAAATCGAGTAAGAGTAAGATTCTCAAATCCTACCTTGGATAGAAGAAGACCATAAATTTAAAGGCTGCTCGTTTGGGTGGCCTTTTTTTTTTGTTCATAAGCTAGATAGCATATTTCAAACATTAAAAAATAATAAAGAAAATCTTCGATGGGTATGGTAAAAAATCGAATGCCCAAATTTTCAGCGTTGTTGTACCATACAATAGGTTCGTTGATTAAACTGCCTGTTAATATGCCATTTATAATTATAAAAGGAATTAAAATGATAAAATAACTGATATAAAAGATACCCTTGTTTTGAGGTTTCATAGCTTTTATTAGCAGGGTAAACAAAATTACAAGCACTGAAACAAACGTAGTGTATAAATTAGGGAAGCCAAAGATTAAGAATAATACTGCAATTGTAATGAAGACAAAATCTAAAATGTATTCGATGTTTTTAAAGAAGTTAGGCGTTTTCAAAATGACGAGCTGATCGTATAAGAACATAAATGAATAGGGTATGCAAATAAAAAATAACCATTCTTCAACAGGTAAATGTAGAAATTCAATTCCAATTAAGTATTTAGAATTAAAACCCCATACATTCATTGAAGCAAACCAGATGTCCCAAGTAACCACAAAAACCCACATGATAGCAATTGAAATAAAAAGTGTTTTCCAGCGTTTGTAAAAATGCCCTAGTTTATTGAAACTGAGAAGTAGCGGGAAAAAGATTGCTAGAAGGTTAATCCAAAGGTATAGTTGCCCCATTATTTAGCATTTTTTAAAAACTTGAATGGGACAATTAGCATTCCGAAACATTCACCAAATTCCTTTTCAAGATGTTTATGATGAACTTTGTGAGCCTTTCTAATGGCTTTTAGGTATCGGTGGTTAGTACGTTTGAATAGACGAAACCGTTGATGAATAAATACATCATGAACTAGAAAGTATGCAATTCCATATAACGCAATTCCAACACCCACAAAAAATAAATAAAAGTAATGATCAAGGCTACTCCCAACAATAAAGCATGTTGCACTGGGTATGGCAAAAATTAGGAAAAAGGCATCGTTTTTTTCAAAGAAACCTGGATTTACCTGATGGTGATCTTTATGTAACACCCACAAAAATCCATGCATAATGTACTTGTGTGTAAACCAAGCAACAAATTCCATTAAGGCGAATGTTCCTAAGGTAATAAGTGTATAAGCAATGTAATTCATAGGAAATTTGAACCTAGAGATAGCCTAACTTTAGACGTAAATAATAATCTAACTTTTGTATAATTTGGCACTCTTAACCTATTTTCTAAAAGCTCTTCAAAACTGGCACTTTCTAATTTTTTAAATAATTTAAAATAATATCGATATGCAGTATAAACGCCATATTTTGAATTAGATGGAAGTCTATTAATGGCTTCTAACGCATGAATAAAATCTTTTTTAATATCTTTTTGTATTTGCTCTTTAAGCTCCGGTGTCCATTCGTGGTTATTCATTCCTGGAAAGTAAATCCTTCCCAAATTATCTTTATCTGCTTTTAAATCTCTTAAAAAATTGACTTTTTGAAAGGCAGAACCGAGACTCATTGCACCAGGTCGAAGACTTTCGAATTGAGCATCATCTCCTTTACAAAAAACCCGAAGACACATTAATCCAACAACTTGAGCACTTCCTAAAATATATTTATCGAATGTTTCTTGGTCATATTGTCGGTCTTCTAGATCCATTTCCATGCTATCAAAAAAAGCATCTATTAGCCATTTGTCAATTTGATAGTAATTTACGGCATGTTGAAAGCTGTTAAGTATAGGGTTTAGACTTATCTTTGAATCAATGGCATGAAAAGTTTGTCTTTTAAAATCATCTAAAAGTTCTTTCTTATTGAAATCGTGAAATGAATCTACAATTTCATCAGCTAGTCTTACAAATCCGTAAACAGCGTAGATGGGCTCACGAATAGATTGATGCAACATCTTGATACCTAAAGAAAATGACGTACTATATTCATTGGTCACATGCTTACTAGCGTTTAGGGATATTTTATCGAATAATTCTTTCATAAATTTAGTGGTTTTGATGAATTAAATTAGCTACTATTTTTCCGGAAACAATAGCTGGTGGGACACCTGGTCCGGGAACTGTTAGTTGTCCAATATAATAAAGATTTTCGAGTTTATCGTTTTTGCACCTTGGTTTTAAGAATGCTGTTTGCCTTAATGTGTTGGCTAATCCGTAAGCATTTCCTTTGAAAGAGTTGTATTCACTTACAAAATCTGAGTGAGCAAAACTTTCTTTAATTTCAATGAATGGCCTGATATCTGTGCCTGTGTGTTTTTCTAAGCGATTGCATATTTGGTCAAAATATGCGTCTTTAATTTCTTCATTATCTTTTAGTTCTGTTGATACTGGAATTAAAAAGAATAAGTTTTCTTTTCCATCAGGGGCTACATTTTTGTCTGTTTTACTTGGACAACATATATAGAACAAAGGATTTTTTGGCCATTTATGGGTGTCGTATATTTCCTCTGCATGAACGCTGAAATCTTCGTCAAAAAATAGGTTATGGTGTTTAATACCATCCAGTTTTCTATTCAAACCGATGTAGTACAACAAGCTACTTGGGGCCATTGTGCGTTTATTCCAATAATCTTTAGAGTACATTCTAAGTGATTCAGGAAGCAACTTTTGTTCAGTATGGTGGTAATCTGCTCCGCTAACAATTATATCTGCATGGTGTATTTGTTGGTTTACCCTAATGCTAGTACATTTATTGTCGGATGTAATAATTTCGGTAACATTTGAGTTGGTGTGAAATTGAACTCCTAAATTTTTAGCAACAGACACCATTGATTGAACAATTTTGTTCATTCCACCTAGCGGATACCAGGTCCCTAGTGCCATATCAGCATAATTCATGAGGCTGTACAATGCTGGAGTGTTTTTTGGTTTAGCACCAAGAAAAAGTACAGGGAATTCTAGTAGTTCAATTAATTTAGGGTGCTTGAAGTATTGTCTAATGTGTTTACTAATGGATTTAAATAAGTCCAAGTTAGTTGCCTTTTTTGCAATGTCAAGGCTTATAAATTCAGTAAATGATAGTGAAGGTTTTGTTACAAAATCACCCATGCCTACTTCATACTTTATCTTGGCTTCGCTCAAAAACTTCTTTAATTTATCTCCAGATCCCTTTTCGTATTTTTCAAAATAATGGGTTAGCTCCTCAATTTTTGCGGGGATATCATCTGGTTGATCTTTCCAAAAAACGCGATAACTGGGATCTAGTCTTACTAATTTATAAGAATCTTCAACGGAGGTATTGAAATCATTGAAAAAGTTTTCAAAAACGTCAGGCATCCAATACCAGCTAGGCCCCATATCAAAAGTAAATCCTTTAATTTGCTTTATTCGGGCTCTACCACCAAGAGAATTATTCTTTTCAAAAACCTCAACTTTATGTCCGTTTTTAGCTAAGTAGCATGCATTTGACAAAGCTGAAAATCCAGAACCTATTATTGCAATTTTCAACTGACCTCCCATGATTGTTATCCGTAAATATAACTACTTAACAATGATTTTTTAAATCATCAATGGTTGAAATGAAGTAAATATTTGAATTTTGGTAGGTTGTTTTGTAAGTGTCAGGTAAACCATGAACAAGAATTTTGCGATTCTTGAACACTTTAATAAGGTTGTCTAAGTATGTATCAATCCTCTTTTTAGATCGGTACATGGTAAATGCACAGATAATATTATCTGCTTTTGTATTTATGCAGCATTCTTCTACATCTGCAATAGGTACATTTGCTCCTAGGTAGATACATTCACAGTTTTCTTTTCTGAGTATGTAGTAAGAGTATAGCAGGCCAATTTCATGAAATTCAGTTTCTGGGAGAAAGAGAACATATCTGTTTTCAGATTGAACAAATGGAAGACTGTTAATTGCTGAAAAAAGTTTTTGTCGAACAAGTTGGCTGGTGAAGTGTTCGTGAGAGGGGTTTAGCTTATTAATCGTCCACATTAAACCAATCTTGATTAGAAGAGGGCTTACAATAGTTTCAATGGTTTTCTCAGTACCATATTTATCAATACTTTTTTGATAGACTGATTCAAAAAGTTTATTGTCACATTTAAGTGTGGCGATTATCAAATCATTAATTAGAGCGGCTTTGGCTGTATCAAGGTTTTGTTTTTCTAACTCTTCAATTTTACGATTTAGGTCTTCGTCAGATAATGCACTAGCCTTGCTTATCTTCATGCCATTATCAAGAACAGAAACTAAGTTTAGTAATTTTTTCAAGTCGTCGTGATCATAATACCTAATATTAGTTGGAGTTCGCTTAGGATCAAAGATTGAATATCTTTTTTCCCAAGTTCGAATAGTATGGGCTTTTATACCACTAATATTCTCTAAATCCTTAATACTCAACGTGTTAATCATCTTTTCAGCTAATTATGCTAAAGATAATACAACGCAAGTCAGTGTTTTGTTTTGAAAATCGCATAAAAATTTAGCGAATTGGTGAAAGAATAGGGGTGATTTACATCCAACCCATTTCCACTCTTGTTTTATTCTTTTTATTACAACTTTTACTAGTAGAGCACGAAATGGATGTGAGAACAAGTGATAAAAGAATGATAAATAAAAATGTTGATTTGTTCATTGTAGTTAAAATTTAAAACGCCTTTTTGGTTTTTTTATTTTAGAGATTGTAGAGCATCCAAGTACCTTTCTGGGGTTTCTCCGTTTGCTGCAATCAAATAGTCTTCGTATGAACAAGGAATGGTTAATGTTAGGTTTGAATTATTTGGATCCGCAGGGTGTTCAATTTTCATCCACCACCGCGATGTTAGTTTACTTTTTAAAAATAATATGGGGGTATCACGATCACTAAAATCACATCGGTACTTAATAAAATCTGGGTGTTTGTCAGGCTTATCATTCATTCGGCTATAAAATCCGTTGATAAAATACCAAGCCACTTGGGCACAGAGAGCAGCAGTTAGCTCCCTATCATCTAAATCGGGTATGTATCCAAAAAGCCCAAAGCAGTCATTATCATCACTCATACCAGCGTATCTAGCTATTTGACAAGCTTCCTCACTTGTTAATCCGCTAGGGTTTATTGATTCTTTAGCAGGAGCGTCAGCATGTCGAATAGCATTGATGTCAAAGAGAACCAAATTGGAATCTCTCAAGTACAATTCAGCTTCTTCGATATTGCTTTTGAGATTACCCAATCTCAGTAATTTATAGTTCTTATTTTTTGTTAAATCTATTTCTTCAGAGGTTACGAAATGATTTTGATAGGCTAAGGCATTGGTTATACATAAATCATCGGATTTATCATTAGTAATTTTATGTAATATTTGATTTTCAGTTATGGGTATCCTTGATGAAATACAGGTTACTTGCATCTGGTTTAATGTTTGTTTGATGCCGCGGTATAATGAAAATCCTTGATTTATATTGTTTCCTATATATATGGGAACAATGTTTAAATTTTTTAATTCTTCGATGACTAAATAAAGAGCAGATTGATGGTCTTGATCATTCTTATGATTTTTCATATTACCCAGATCAACAATCGTATCTTTTATAAGACCTATTTCACTCAATTGATAGAGGTGTTTTCGGATAGCATTGCTGCTTTCAGATTGGCCAATTATAGCAATTTTAGCCTTTTCAAGGTTTGGGAAATGGGATATGTAAGTATCAACAACCGACCCAAATGTTGTCTGGTCTAATGTGAGGTCTAATTCCAATTTATTGAAGTAATGTTCAAGCATTCAATATATTCGTGGTTCACAAAACTAAACGAAGAATCTCATGATTTTTGCCATAACTGGATCCACTGGTTTTTTAGGTGTACACATTATTCATCACTTACTTAAAATGGGTCATGATGTTAGAGCTATACATCGGTCGAAATCAACATTTAGAGAATTTGAATTGGTTAAGTCTTTTTACAATTTGCCTTCAGACAACTATGATAAGTTAGTTTGGTGTGATTGTGAGTTGTATGATGTGAATGGGTTGCAAGAGATTTTTCAGGAATGCGATTATGTTATTCATTTGGCAGGAATGATTTCGTATTCTAAAAAAGATAAAGCAAAAATGATTCGGGTGAATCAAGGGTACACAGCTCATGTCGTGAACGCTGCAATCGATTCGAGCATCAAAAAATTACTTTATTGTAGTAGTATAGCTGCGATATCTAAAAATGACAACGATAAAATGATTAACGAGGATATACCATGGTCTTCAGAGCAGCCTCATAGTCAGTATGGTTATACGAAGCATTTAGGAGAAAATGAAATTTGGAGGGCTAAAGAAGAGGGCTTATCCGTAGCAATGGTCAATCCGGGCATCATTCTTGGTTATGGAGATTGGAAAAAGGGGTCCAATCAGCTTTTCAAAAATGCATTTAAATCATTTTGGTTTTTCAGTAAGGGAGTTACGGGGTTTGTGGGTGTTGAGGATGTAGCAAAAATGGTAGAAAAACTATGTTTGTCGGATGTGAATGGAGAGCGATTTGTACTCGTATCAGAAAATAAAACCTTTAAAAGTGTAGCCTTAAAAATGGCTAAAGAATTCAATAAAAGGCCCCCTTTTGTAGAAGTAAAAGGTTTTGTTTATTATCTGATATATGGGGTTATATCGTTTTTAGAATTTGTAGGATTAAGTGGTATGTTAACGAGAGAGACTGTGCGGGCGAGTGTTTCAAAGAATCAGTTTTCAAATCAAAAAATACAAGATTACTTAAATGTCGAATTTGAACCTATGGACTCATGTCTAGAAAGGGCATGTGAGGGGTATAAAAAAAGCCCTTCTTCAGAGAAAAAGGGCTTTTAGTTATTGTTAATTTAAATTTATTCTTCTGCTTTTTCTTCAGTAGCTTCTCCTTCTTCTGGAGTTGCATCTTCCTCTTCGCTTTCTCCGTCAGCAGCACTTCTAGCAGCACGCGTAACAACACAAGAAACGATTGAATTATTTTCAGAATCAAGCAATTGAAGATTTTCAACTTGAATGTCTTTTACTTTGACACTTTTTCCTATTTCTAGTTCGTCGATATTAACTTCAATAAATTCTGGTAGGTCTGCGATTAAACCAGAAACGCTTAATTTTTTGATTTTAAGCTGTAATTTACCTCCGGCCATTACTCCTGGTGAATTACCAACGATCTTAACGGGTACGGATATGGATAGTGGACTCTTGTCATCAACTTCATAAAAATCTGCATGAATAATATCTTCTGATACAGGATGAAATTGCAATTCTTGTACTTTAGCAAGTTTTACATTTCCTCCAACTGAAACCTGTACAAGGTAGGTATTAGGGGTGTATACTAAATGCTTAAAGTCGGCCTGATAAACAGAAAAATTCACATTTTCATTTTTACCGTAAATTACGCAAGGAACTTTTCCTTCTTTTCTCACTTTCTTGGTGGCGGATTTTCCCAATCCTTCTCTTACATCACCTTTTAATGCGATTACTTTCATTTTACTAAATATTAAATTCTTTTTTAAATTAATTCTTTCTGATAAGAGTCAGATATATTGAATAAGGAACTTATAGAGCCAAATTCACTGACACTTCTAATGGCGTTTGCAAATAGATTATCAACGCTGAGTACTTTAATTTTTTTGTAATTCCCATTTTTGATTGGAATGGTATCACAAAGTACAATTTCTTCTAAGACTGAGTTTTCGAGATTGTCATATGCTTTACCGCTAAGTACAGGATGTGTACATACAGCACGTACAGACCTCGCTCCTTTCTCTTTAATCAATGCAGCAGCTTTACAGAGCGTATTTGCTGTATCACAAATATCATCGATTAAGACGACGTCTTTATTTTTAACATCACCAATAATAGTCATTGAAGCAACTTCGTTGGCACGTTTTCTGGCTTTGTCACAAATAACCATTTCTACACCTAAGAATTTTGCAAATTCACGTACACGTTTTGTTGCACCAACATCTGGAGCAGCAAGCAATAAATTTTCTGAAGGGAGACTTTTGATGTATGGTATAAAAATGACTGTAGAATCAAGGTGATCAACTGGAATATCGAAAAAGCCTTGAATCTGTGGGGCATGTAAGTCCATGGTCATCACGCGATCAGCTCCTGCGGCAGTTAAAATATTTGCTACCATTTTAGAACTTATAGGCACGCGTGGCTTATCTTTTCTGTCTTGTCTCGCCAGTCCGAAATAGGGGATTACTGCGACCACTTTATGAGCAGAAGCTCTTTTGGCAGCATCAATGAGCATGAGTAATTCCATCGTATTATCAGCTGGAGGCATTGTAGATTGGATAATGAAAACATCACATCCGCGAACAGTTTCATCAATACAAGGTTGGAATTCTCCATCACTAAAGCTATTCAGGGTAACACTCCCTAAATTTTGTCCGTATGCTTTAGCAATTTTTTCTGCAATGGAGTGAGATCCAGATCCAGCAAAAATCTTTACTTTATTTATAAAAGAGGGCATATTCTTTGTTTTACTTTCACTGCATGTAGCAGTTATCATAAACTATTGGAATCATTGTTCCTTTAGACTATGTTTTTGAAAAAAAGCTTTCGCCTTTTTTCATAGTTGGCCGACCAGGGCTCGAACCTGGACTCTTCTGGACCAAAACCAGACGTGTTGCCAGTTACACCATCAGCCAATTTCGGGGCTGCAAATTTATGGTTGTTTTTTTAATTTGCAACATCACTCATGAATTGAATTTGAAATATTTTCATTTCTTCATGAGTAAATTCTCCGTCAAACTCGTTTACAGCAGCATCTATACTGCCAGTGTCATCAGATTTAAAGTAGTCATAAATTTCGTCTCTTCCCTCTTCATCTATGATTTCGTCAATGTAATAAAGCAAGTCTACTTGTGTTCCTGAAAACACGATAGCTTCTAATTCTTCAATTAGTTCCTCATAATCCATGCCTTGCCCTTTAGCGATGTCTTCAATGGATACTTTCTTGTCGATGTTTTGAATAATGTGAATTTTACGAGCACTTTTGTTTACTACAGATTTTAAAACTAAATCATCAGGTCTTTCAATGTTGTTTTCATCAACGTATTTTGAGATTAATTCAATGAAAGGTTTGCCAAACTTTTTCGCTTTGTTCTTACCCACACCAGTAATATTTTCCATTTCACTCATTGTGATTGGAAACTTAAATGCCATATCCTCTAGCGATGGTTCTTGGAAAATAACATATGGAGGAAGTCCCATGTCTTTAGCAACTTCTTTTTGAAGTTCTTTGAGTTTAGCGTACAACTCCTTGTCATAAACAGCTTCTATTTGAATAGATTCAAAGTCAAGATCGCTAATGGCATCATACTCTTTGTCAAGGGCAATATGAACTGGAGTAGGACTTGCTAGGTAACTTTCACCTTCTCTACTGATAGAAAGCAATCCATATAATTCAATATTCTTAAGGATTAAATTATTAATTTGGCCATATCTGATTAAGGTTTTCCAATAGTTTTCGTTTTTATCTTTACCAAAACCAAATAATGAATTTAAGTTGTGTTTGTATGCTTTAACCTCTGGTGAGGCTTTTCCAATTATTATATTGATAATATGTTTTAACCCAACTTTACCGTCTGTAAATTTAATGGTTTTGAGTGCAGCTATAAGTGATTCAGTAGCTTCTTCCGTTTCTCGTGGACTTCGGCAGTTATCACACATTTTATCGCATCTGTCAGCGTTAAAATTTTCACCGAAATAGTGAAGAAGTGATTTTCTTCTGCATTGAGATGATTCTGCAAAAAAGGCCATTTCTGAAATTAACTGAGTGCCAATTTCACGTTCAGCTACAGGCTTGTCCTTTAGAAATTTTTCTAACTTTTCAGTATCTTTTGGGTTGAAAAAAAGAACACAATCTCCTTCCATGCCGTCTCTTCCAGCTCGACCAGTTTCTTGGTAGTAGCCCTCTAAAGACTTGGGAACATCATAGTGAATAACAAAGCGAACATCGGGTTTGTCAATACCCATACCAAAAGCGATAGTAGCACAAATTACATCGGCATCTTCCATCAAGAACTTGTCTTGATTTCCTGCTCTAGTCTTTGCATCTAGACCTGCATGATAGGGTAGAGCATTTATTCCGTTTGCTTGAAGAATCTCAGCAACTTCTTCTGTTTTTTTTCTACTGAGGCAGTATACAATACCACTTTTCCCTTTTCTTCTATTAATGAAAGAAATCAGGTCTTTCATGGTTTGAGCTTTGCTTCCTTTTGGAAGAACCTCATAGTACAAGTTTGCTCGATTAAAGGATGATTTAAAAACTTTGGCATCAAGCATATTCAGCGTTTTTTGAATATCTAACTGAACTTTGGGTGTTGCAGTAGCAGTAAGTGCTACCATTGGAACATCATCAATTTCTTTAACGATTTGTTTAATTCTTCGATATTCAGGTCTAAAATCATGCCCCCATTCAGATATACAGTGAGCTTCATCAACAGCAACAAAACTTACTTTTACAGATCTAAGAAAATCAATTGTTTCATCTTTCTTTAGTGTTTCAGGTGCAACATAGAGCATTTTTGTACGCCCCTCAGCCACATCTCTTTTTACTTTTTCAGATTGAGTTTTTGTGAGAGAAGAGTTTAAAAAATGGGCAATAGAATCACTTTCCCCAAAACCTCTAATCGCATCAACCTGATTTTTCATTAAAGCTATTAAAGGTGATATAATGACTGCCGTACCGTTACTGATTAATGCAGGCAATTGATAGCAAAGTGATTTACCAGCTCCTGTGGGCATGATAACAAAACAATCTTGTCCTTCAAGTATGGTGGATATTACTTGCTCTTGCATTCCTTTGAATGAGTCAAATCCAAAAAACTCTTTGAGACTAGCTTTTAAATCTACAACTTCAGTAGCCATTATTTCTTACAGTGAATATCCAACGAATTTAGTTACTAATATAATACTCTTTGTATCACTTGCAGAAATAATTTTTTAATTTGCATCAAATTATATGGCAGAATCTAAAGATATTCTCAAAATAGGAAGAGATACCATATTGCTAGAAAGTGAAAGTCTCAACAAATTGAGTACTTTGCTTGATGTCCATTTTTCAGATGTTGTCAGCGAAATTCTTACTTCTCAAGGTAGAGTTGTAGTTACGGGCATTGGTAAAAGTGCAATAATTGGACAAAAGATGGTAGCTACTTTCAATAGCACAGGCACACCAGCTCTTTTTATGCACGCTGCGGACGCCATTCATGGTGATCTTGGCATGATTCAAGAACAAGATATCGTGATATGCATATCTAAAAGTGGTAATAGTCCTGAAATAATAGCATTAGTTCCATTAATTTCTAAAGCGGGCAATAAATTGGTTGGAATGACTGGAAATTTGGAATCATTTTTAGCTAAAAATTGTGATTTCTTATTAGATACTACTGTAGATGCAGAAGCATGTCCAAATAATCTTGCTCCAACGACAAGTACAATTGCTCAAATGGCTATGGGAGATGCTTTGGCAGTAGCCTTAATTAAGTGTAGAAATTTTAAATCTGAAGATTTTGCCAAATATCACCCAGGAGGGGCTTTAGGAAAGAAATTATACTTGACATTAGGAGAAATAGCAAATAAAAACCCACTTCCGATCGTTGAACAAGAAGATAACTTGCCAACATGTATCATGGCTATGACTGAAGGAAGGATGGGGGCTGTTTTGGTTTTAAATAAATCAAAAATAGTGGGAATAATTACAGATGGTGATTTGAGAAGAATGTTAAATAGAGGATCTGACATGGCAGCCAATGTGCTTCGCGGGAAGCATTTTAAAGCTAAAGAAATTATGACCACTCAACCCAAAACAATGCTTGCAGATGATTTAGCAATCAATGGGGTGAATTTTTTAAAGAAAAATAAGATAAATCATATTGTACTTTCAGATGGTGACAAGCCTACAGGTATGGTTCATATACAGGATTTGATTAGAGAAGGAGTTTTATGAGTAAATTAAATGATACGTATGCAGTGATTTTAGCTGGAGGTATTGGTAGTCGCTTTTGGCCAGTAAGTCGGGAGACAAGACCTAAGCAATTTGTTGATATTTTGGGTACAGGAAAAACATTGATTCAAGATGCTTATAATCGATTTTTAAATCTTGTTCCTCAAGAAAACATATTTATTATTACCAATCAAAGCTACGTTGATTTGGTTAAGGACCAATTACCTTTAGTTGCTGATAACCAGATACTTGGAGAGCCATTAGGCAAGAATACTGCAGCATGTGCAGCATATGCTGCAAATAAAATTTCGGAAATATCTAAGAATGGTGTTCTAATTGTTGCTCCAAGCGATCATTTGATTCAAGACACTAACGAATTCAATAACCAAATTTTAATTGCACATGATTTTGCAAAAGAAAATGATGCCTTAGTAACTTTAGGCATAAAGCCCCATAGACCTGATACGGGCTATGGTTATATTCAGTATGAGCCTAATGAGGAGTTAAAGGGAATAAACAAGGTAAAAACATTTACTGAAAAACCACCATTAGAGTTAGCCGAAAAGTTTTTAGAAAGTGGTGAGTTTTTATGGAATAGTGGAATGTTTGTTTGGAGCGTTTCAACCATTCTTAAAGCATTAAATAATTTTTTGCCCGAACTAGATTTAAGCTTTTCTGAAGCCAAAGGTGTATACAATACCCCCTTAGAAAAACAGCACATTGATAGAATATACACGAATATACCAAGTGTTTCAATTGATAACGGAATATTAGAAAAGGCAGAAAATGTATATGTACTTCCTTCAGAGTTTGGTTGGAGTGATTTGGGAACATGGAAAAGCGTTCATGAGAACCTTCAAGGGGATGAGCTGAATACAACCTTGAATGTAAATCTTCTTGCTGTAGACGCAGCTAATAATCTTATTGTTTCTGAAAAAGAGAAACTAGTAGTTATAAAAGGTTTGGATGGGTATTTTGTCGTAGATACAAAAGATGCTCTTTTAATTTGCAAAAAAGATCAAGAGCAAGAAGTTAAAAAGTTAGTAGGAGATATTCGCAAGCGATATAACGGTAAGTATAATTGATGCTTAATTATATTTTATCATTTTTATTTTTTACTACACCGATTTCAGAAGGCATTGACTCATCTAAAAATAAAATAGTTAACGTCCAATCATTGCATGGTTTTTTTGAAGAGTTATCAGATCTTAAAACAGTTAATAATAGGAAAGTTGTATCTGTTGTTCATATTGGTGATTCACATATTCAAGCAAATTATTTAACAGGCAGGATTCGTACTTTATTTCAAGAAAACTTTGGCAATGCAGGTAGAGGTATTGTTTTTCCATATAAATTAGCGGAGAGCTATGGTCCAAATGATGTAAAATTTGATTATGATGGCAAATGGGGTTATTGTTCGGTAAAAAAAGATTTTGAGACAAACAACATCGGCTTAGTAGGTTATACAACTATACCTGACCCTAATTCAGAGTTGTCTATTAAAGTTTCAGAAAAAGGAGGGTATACATTTAGTAAAGTCATTGTTTTGGACGAGTTTGGAACACTTTTACCGATATCTGACTCGAATATAATCTCTTGGGATAGAAACAATAATCAAACACTCATTCAATCTGATAATTTGTTGAGTGAGATTAGATTTAAGTCGACACACTCAGCCAATAGTAAACCTAGCTTACAGGGTATTGTTTTGGCAAATGACTCAAGTGGAATTCTTTATCATTCCATGGGGGTAAATGGAGCAACTGCATCTCAATATTTGAGAAGTTTGAATTTTCAAACTCAGATTGTAGATTTAAATACTAAGTTGACCATTATTAGTTTTGGAACAAATGATTGCTATACCTATTCAAGTAAGTTTTGTTCGGCATGTGTGAAAGAGGATTTTCAAAAAATAATTCATAGAATTAAAAGGGAAGATCCAAACATGTCCATATTAATTACCACACCATCAGATCATTTTTTTAGACGAAGATATTCGAATAAAAATGTAGAAAAATTATGTAGTGTTTTATATGAAATAGTTGATGAAGAAAATGTTGCCCTATGGGATTTGTATCAAATTATGGGTGGAAAAAATTCTATTTTAGATTGGCAAAACGCATCTCTAGCAAGGAGAGATTTAATCCATTTTACAAAAGAAGGGTATGAAAAGCAAGGTGAGTTGCTTTATGAAGCTATAATGTATCATTACGAACATGACTTTAACCCTTGATTAGTTTTGATAACATATTTAGCTTTTCTCTAGACAAACCTTTATTGTTTGGTCAATATCTTTTTCTGATGCTATTCACCATAATGTTTGGGTTTTATGCACTGATTCATAAACATAACAGGATAAGGAATGGATATCTATTAATATTTAGTTTGTTTTTTTACTACAAGTGCAGTGGTTTCTATTTTATACTACTTTTAATTAGCACTATACTAGACTATATTTTTGGGTTTAAAATTTTTAATAACAGTGGTTGGCGAAGGCGATTTTTTTTGTTTTTGAGTATAGTGACTAACCTTGGATTGCTTTTTTATTTTAAGTACTCCTACTTCATCATAGATTCGATAAATTATTTGATGGGGTCAAACATTCAGGCTTTAAATTTTATGGCTTCATTTTCCAATAATTTATTTCAATCAGAGTTTAGTATTTCAGAAATCATTCTACCAGTTGGTATTTCTTTTTATACTTTTCAAACGCTTAGTTATAGTATTGACATTTATAGAGGCAAGATTGAGCCGTGTAGTCGTCTTTTAGATTTCGCATTTTTTGTTTCCTTTTTTCCTCAGTTGGTTGCAGGTCCTATAGTGAGAGCAATCGATTTTCTTCCTCAAATTAATAAGCCCTATTCTTTAAGCCGTGAAGGTTTTGGGAACGCAGTTTTTTTAATTGCAACGGGCTTGGTAAAGAAGGTTGTAATTAGCGATTTCATCAGCGTCAATTTTGTAGATCGAGTGTTTGATAATCCTGAAATTTACAGTGGATTCATGAATTTAATGGCTGTTTATGGATACTCGATTCAGATTTATTGCGATTTTTCTGGCTATTCTGATATGGCCATTGGTTTGGCAGCTCTTCTTGGTTTTAAGCTGCCCATTAATTTTAATAGCCCATATAAATCAAAGAGTATTACAGAATTTTGGCGTAGATGGCATATTTCACTTTCTACGTGGCTTCGTGACTATTTATATATTTCAATTGGGGGTAATCGTAAGGGTAAAATTAGAACATATATCAATTTATTGATAACAATGCTTTTAGGTGGTTTGTGGCATGGAGCAGCACTCAAATTCATTATCTGGGGTGGAATTCATGGTCTTGGATTGGCTTTTCATAAGCTATGGTTGAGTTTAGTGAAAGTAAAAAAAAATATGCTTTGGAGTTTGATGTCGATACTGTTAACTTTTCATTTTGTGGCATTTTGTTGGATGTATTTTCGTGCCATTGATATTAAAACAGTTCAGTCTATGATTTATCAAATTTTTTATGATTTTGATTTAACTGAAATATCAAGTCGTATTCAGGGTTATTGGAAGCCATTTTCTTTCATATTATTTGGCTTTGTAATTCATTTGTTGCCGTCTAAATTCAAACGATACTTAAAAAAGTCTTTTTCAAGCACACCGATTTATATTCAAGTGCTGATGATTAGTCTTTTGATTTTTTTAATTTATCAGGCAAAGTCTGCAGAAGTTCAGCCTTTTATTTATTTTCAGTTTTAATTTATGACAAAAAATAATGCTCTAAATCCTAAAAAAAGATGTGAATGGTGCTTAAAAGATGAATTGTATGTTAAGTATCATGACGAAGAGTGGGGTGTTCCGTGTCATGATGATAATTTGTTATTTGAGTATTTATTTCTTGAAACGTTTCAAGCGGGATTAAGCTGGCATACGATATTAAAAAAACGTGAAAATTTTAGACTAGCTTTTGATCAATTTGATGCAAGAAAAATCGCAAATTATGACGAATCTAAGGTTAAAAGCTTAATGAGTAATGTTGGTATTATTAGGAATCAAGCAAAAATTTTAGCGGCTATTAATAATGCTCAAAAAATTTTAGAAGTTCAGAGCATATTTGGTTCATTTGATAGCTATGTGTGGAAATTTACGAATTATCAGACATTGTTTTTTGAGACTCATACGAAGGATGACATAAAGACCAAGATTCCTGAAAGCGACATGATGTCGAAAGATATGAAAAGTCACGGTTTTAAGTTTATTGGAAGCGTTTCGTGCATGGCATATATGGAATCAATTGGGATGGTTAGGGACCACTATAGTTATTGTTGGAGAAATTCTTTAGACTAGGTTTTTACACTAAATTAACCTTAGAATTACAGTGTCACTTTTACAGGTTGATTTTGGTTAGATTTGCCCCAGATGGGGATAACTAGAGCATATTCAATTTTAGGCTTTATGATAACGTTAATATTGTCATTTGTCATAGCTAGCAATATTGAATCATATCGCCACCCGGAGAGCATAAATTTTTTAAGAGAAAGTTTATTGGAATCCCTTGAATTTCAAAAAGAAAATTCAAACAACCCAACACTAGAAGAAACGTTTGATAAATTTATTTCAGATCTTGAGTACAACCTAAATGAGAGGATGTATAAAAAGTTAAGTTTGGTCCGAATAATTGGCTGTATTGTTGCTCTTTTTGGAAGTGTTTTTCTTAGACAAAGGAAAAAATTAGGGTTACATTTATTTCTTGGAGGCAACATGTTTGTTATAATGGGTAGCTTTTATTTTTTAGGACTTGGTCTTTCGGGTTGGGTTATCAATTTTAGCTACTTGGTCTTTGCAACCCTAAGTACGTTGTATTTTTTTAGAAAAAGAGCATATTTAATTTAATGTTTAAGAAAGCAATTTTAATTGACGGGTTGTATTATCTGAAGACCCTAACTCCTACACGTTTCATTAATGCTCTCAAAATATTTCTAAGTTATCACATTAGTAAACGATTGAAAAAAAATTACCACAGTGGTTATCCGATAGCTATTTCAATAGAACCTACAACGAGTTGTAACTTAAGATGCCCAGAGTGCCCCAGTGGTCTTCGATCTTTTAGCAGACCTATAGGAATGCTTGCTCCAGAATTAAACAAATCAATCATCGATCAATTGGGGAAAGAACTAACCTATATTACCTATTATTTTCAAGGCGAACCCTATCTTAACAAGGATTTTTTGTCAATGGTGGATTATGCCTCTAAACAGAATATTTATACAGCTACATCAAGCAATGGTCATTACCTTGATGATGATAATTGTAAAGAAACCATTGAGAGCGGACTAAAACGTTTAATTATTTCTGTTGATGGTACGAGTCAGAGTAGTTATGAAAAATATCGGATAGGTGGAAATTTCAATAAAGTAATTGAGGGCACCAAAAATATAGTTCATTGGAAGAAAAAATTAAAGTCGAAGACCCCTTTTATCATATGGCAGTTTATTGTTTTTGGTCATAATGAGCATGAAGTAGATGACATTCAAAAGCTAGCAAAAGAGATTGGAGTCGATCACCTGTCAATTAAAACTGCTCAGATATACAATTTTGAGTCGGGTAGTGATCTATTGCCCAAAAACCCTAAATACTCGAGGTATATCAAGAAAGGGTTGTCTTATAAAATTAAAAATGGATTACTCAGTCATTGTTGGAGAATGTGGCATGCGTGTGTTATTACTTGGGATGGGAAAATTGTTCCCTGTTGTTTTGATAAAGATGGAACATATCAGTTGGGTGGTTTAAACAATCATTTATTTAAATCAATCTGGAAAGGCGTAGAGTATAGTCGATTTAGAAGGTTAATCTTGAAAAGTAGAAGAAATATCGATATTTGTCAAAATTGCTCTGAAGGCACAAATATTCGCGGGTGAGTTTGTAAAATTATTTTTGAAGTTTAGTCATATTAATGTAATATTGCTTACTCAAAAGTATAATTATGAATAAAAACCTACTCAGATTAATCACAGCACTATTTATATTTTCGTCAGTACTAGTAAATGCTCAAACATCATACAAAAAGTTTGGTATTGAAGTTAATGGTGGTCTCCGTGAGTATCATGGTGATTTAGGCTCATCATTATATTTTAAAAATAGTCCTGATTATCAAGGAGTTGGTGGAGCTTTTGGTATGTATATTAATTCTTCATTTGATGTTAATATATATGGAGGAACAGGAGATATTGGCTTTTACAAGACAGTTTATGATGTTGAAAGAGCAGATTATAGCAGGATAGGATTTAGATCTCGAGTAACTGAGGGCATGATTGGATTAACTTACAAATTCAACAACGGTTACATGCTTGATGAGGATGTAAGATTCAAACCATTCCTGAGAGCGGGATGGGGTGCAATGTCATCAGCTTCTAAATTTACACCAGAATCTTTGCCTAAAGGTAACGAAGGCTATCGACAAGATAGATTTTGGATTGCATCTCATTGGAATGCAGGTTTAGGACTTAAAATAGCAGTTTCTGATGCTATTGATTTAGTAATAAGTGAACAGTTCAACTACTCATTCGATGATAATTATGATGC
>JAKMFK010000236.1 GCA_022425465.1 Bacteroidia bacterium
AAGCAAAAGAAACGAGAAGTTTTAGAAGTATTGGTAAATGCTGCTGATCAGCTCTTAGTTGAAGGTTCACCACTTACGATTGACAGACTACAACAAAAAACAATCGATCACTTAACGAATGAAGGTAAGGATCCAACGCTATCAACGACATCTACTGCTGCTATTGTTTCATTAAAGAATGACCGAGGGACATCGTATGATATGTATGTTCAGGTTTATAACGAATTGACAGCTGCTTATAATCGCGTTAGAGATGATTATTCCATGCAACAATATGGCAAGTCATACAAAGATCTTGATCCCCAAAGAGACAAGGATAAAATTAAGGAGGTAAAGAAAAAGTACCCTAGAAAATTATCAGAAGCGGAACCAGTTAGTATAGGAGGAGAATAATGGCAAAATTTAAAAAAGATGGTGGACGTTCCACCCCAGCTATAAACACATCTGCATTACCAGATATTGTTTTCATGTTGCTTTTCTTCTTTATGGTTGCTACCAAGATGAGAGACAAGGAAATGAAAGTTAAAACTCAGCTTCCAACAGCTACTGAGGTAGAAAAACTAGAAAAGAAATCAAGACTTCATTACATTTTTGTGGGACCCCCATTAAATTCAGAATTCGGAACATCCCCCAGAGTCCAGTTGGATGATGCTTTTGCAACCGTAGACGATATCCAACAATACATAACTCTTAAGAATGGAGAAAAAGATGAAAAGGAAATTCCTTTCATGACTACATCTCTTAAGGCTGATAAAACAGTTAAGATGGGCATAATCACTGATATCAAACAGGAACTCAGACAAGTAAATGCATTAAAATTAAGTTATACTGCATCAAAAGAAGTCAAAGATTAAATACTAATCTTTAATTATTAAAGAGAGCTTTTGCTCTCTTTTTTGTTTATAGACTTCTCAAATCATGCAATTTGATTCATCAAGTGAAGGAAGAAACATTATCGTACATCAAATCCCCAATTCAGGAAGAACTAAAAATCTTTGAAAAGAAATTTAGGTCTAGTGTAAAAAGTAATGTCTCATTACTAGACACAATAATGAATTACATTGTAAAACGAAAAGGCAAGCAAATGCGACCTATTTTGGTTTTACATTGTGCTAAATTGTTTGGTGAAGTTAATGAAAATACATACAGGGGTGCATCTCTAGTCGAGTTACTTCATACAGCAACATTGGTTCATGATGATGTCGTAGATGAGTCTAATATGAGGAGAGGGTTTTTTTCTATAAATGCATTATGGAAAAATAAGGTGGCTGTGTTAGTTGGTGATTATTTATTGTCTAAAGGTTTATTGTTGTCACTTAAGAACAAGGATTTCAAATCCTTAGAGATTCTTTCTTCTGCAGTTGAACAAATGAGCGAGGGTGAATTGTTGCAGATGGAAAAAGCTCGAAAACTTGATATCACAGAGGATATCTATTTTGATATTATCACTAAAAAAACAGCATCTCTGATAGCTAGTTGTTGTGGGATTGGTGCATATAGTACGCTTCAAGATGAAGACACCCTAAATGATGTGATGCGTATGGGGCAAGCTATTGGTATTTCCTTTCAGATTAAAGACGATTTATTTGATTATGGTGATAATAAAGTGGGTAAACCGACGGGAATAGATATTATTGAGAAAAAGATGACTCTGCCTCTAATACATGCTTTGAGTTCAAGTACAAAAAATGAAAAAAGAACTATTCTAAGATTACTTCAGAAGGATAAGAAAACGAAAATAGAAATTCAAGATGTTATCAGTTTCGTTAAAAGTAAAGGGGGTATTGATTACGCTCAATTGAAAATGCTCGAGTACAAACAAAAAGCAGAAGAAATTCTTTCCAGCATTCCAACTAAGGCCTCCACATCTTACCTTTTAGCACTCATAAATTTCGTTATCGAAAGAAAAAAATAACGATAATTAATCAATACCTAGAACATCGAGCCCTTGCTCAAATACAATATCGACAGGGATGTTTGCTTCTGAAAGTCGATCTAAATCCTTTTGTAAGGTTTCTTTTATGATACCATTACGAGTCATCATTTCTTGAACCATGGTTTTATCTCCGTCTCCTTGAAGTTTTAAGATTTGAGCTGACAGCCCCTTAATTGCTTTTTTCATTTCATCAAAATTGACAGCATAGGTTCCATTATTATTTCGTGTAAAAGCATTCTGGTCTTTGAAATAATTAAACCTGAGCATATTCGCTTTGCCATGTGCACTACTTGCACCAAATCGAACAGATCTGAAAATTCCTGCAAGAAAGGTTACATAATAATCCATTAATTCACCTTCAGCAATAAGCTCTTTTTCTTTGAGTTGTGTAATCATATGCAATCCTAAAATATCAGCTTTCCCCTCTTCTAACGCACTAAATGTTTCCCCAAGAGCTTCTCTAACAGAGCCTTTTCCGTTAATGGTTTCTTTTATGCCTAAACCGTGTGCAACTTCATGGAACATGGTATTGCTAAAAAAAGCATTGAACGTGAT
>JAKMFK010000251.1 GCA_022425465.1 Bacteroidia bacterium
CTGAGCAGAAGTTAAAAATAACACGCCAGCTCTTGGAGGTGTGTTTAAAATTCAATCAACCTGTTGTGATAATTACCAAAAATGCATTGGTCTGTCGTGATATCGATATCTTAAAAAAAATGGCCGCAAAGGGATTGATTGAGGTTTGTATTTCCATTTCTACTTTAGATGAAGATTTGAGAAGAGTTTTGGAGCCTCGAACATCCAGTTCAAAGAATAAACTTAAGGTGATTAGGACATTGTCTGAGCATCAGATTCCTGTTGGCGTATTGTTAGCACCCATCATTCCTGGTCTTAATGGAGATGAGATTTTTTCTATTTGCAAGGCAGTAAGTCATGCAGGGGCTTCTTTTTTAAACCACACTCTGTTGCGGTTAAATAGTACAACAACTTTACTATTCGAGAACTGGATTCATAAAACGTATCCGCTCAAGGCATCTCGTGTATTGCATCAAATTGCAGATTCTAATAGAGGGAATTCAAAAAATAACGATTCATTGTACCGTAGAAAAAATTATGGTGCCATAGCAGAAAACATACATAAACAAGTCCGACTGGCAAAAAACAAATACAATTTGAATCGGATAAAGCATGTAGTTGTTTCCAAAAAACTTGGAATTAAACAAACTCCACAACTTAACTTATTTTAAGTAGCTGGATCCTTTTTGATATCTTTGATTCATGGGGTCTAGAGAATGCCTAAATTGTAAGAAGCCATTGATAGGTCGAGCAGACAAGAAGTTTTGTGATAAACAATGTCGTAATGAGTTTAATAACATTCAGTATGGAAGTTCAAATAACTATATCAGAAAGGTTAATCGAATAATTAAAAAGAACCGTTCGATTTTGGCAGAATTATGTCCATTGGATAAATCTGTGTAGGTTTCAAAAAAACAATTGACTAAAGAGGGCTTCAGTTTCGAGTATTTTACCAATACTTACACCACAAAAGCAGAAAAAACCTATCATTTTTGTTACGAATATGGATATTTAGACCTTTTAGATGATTACTTTGCACTAGTCTATAACAATACGTATATGAAGTAAGTAATGAAAGATTTTCTCAAAACAGAATTATTTAAGATTGGAGATCAAGGGTCAGTTACTATATCGAGTCTCTTATATATCCTAATTTCTGGTTTTGTTATTTGGTTTGCCTATAAATGGGTAAAGAAATTAGCTAAATCGGCTGTTAAAGCTGGTCGACTGGATAGTGGAAGAGAGTTTGCCATTACTCGAATTACGAAGTATGTATCTATACTCATTTTTGTAATTATTGCCCTAGTGGCTTTTCATGTAAACTGGACTGGTTTTTTAGCACTAACACCACTACTTCTTGGTGTGGGTCTAGGTTTGCAACAAGTAGCCAATGACCTTGTATCAGGTTTTATTTTATTGGTAGAACCCACTATACGTGTGAATGACATTGTAGAGGTTGATGGTGTAGTTGCGAAGGTTACGCTAATAGGATTGAGAACATCAAAAGTGACCACTCGTGATGGTATTTCTATGATCATACCCAATCACCAACTGGTCAGTGAAAAATTAATTAATTGGAGTACTAGTGATACAATTACCCGATTCAAAATTAATGTTGGTGTTGCTTATGGAAGTAATGTTGAATTGGTTAAAAAGATTTTAGAAGAATGTGCTTGGAAACACTCCAAGGTGATAACCAATCCAGCACCTGTTGTATTTTTTAAAGATTTTGGGGATTCGAGTCTCGATTTTGAATTGGTGTTCTGGAGCAATCAATTATTCCCTATTGATCATGTTATGAGTGATTTGAGATATCAGATAGAAGAATCATTCAGAGTGAGTAACATCACCATTCCATTTCCGCAACGTGATCTTCACATTAAAAGTGGAGACCCATTGTCGTAAGATCTAATTTTTTAGGTCGTATGATATCCCTAATGTAAACAGACGATTAAACCATCCAACTCTACCCCACAATGATGGAGAGTTGGCAACCACTGAATCGTTTCGAATTGAAAAAAGTGAGTATGAGTGTCTGAGTTCGATATTTGTTCGACTATTAACCGAATAGGAGCCACCCAAATGAAAGCCAATCTCTGTATTCTTGAGTTCAGGTTCTTCTGATTTTATTCCATTGTCATCTCGTTGATTAAAAACGTTCACTCCCAAAGATAAACCTCCAAAGGGTTCTATTTTCCCCCAACCTAGGTATTTAACAAGTATAGGAACTTCAAGGTAGTGGTAATTCAAGTCAAGGGTAGGCGTTTGAGGTGCTTCAGGGTCAATTACTTTCTTTGAACCTTTCATGCTGTATCGAATTTCAAAGGCAGACTCCCAATCTGAATTAATGAGTCTGTTAATTTGAATGCCTGTATTAAGACCAAGTTTGTTATATCCACCAAATTGATCACCGTCTACCTGACTAAAATTTGCACCCAACAATAATTGAGCACCAAATTCTTGTGCAGATGAGGTCAAATTACCTATCAAAAGTAGAAAAACGAAGATTTTATAAAGGATGTTTTTAATCATTATAAGTCAAATTTTATGCCCTGTGCTAGCGGTAAATCAGTTCCGTAATTGATGGTATTTGTTTGACGTCGCATATACTTTTTCCATGCATCAGATCCACTTTCCCTTCCACCACCTGTTTCTTTTTCACCTCCAAATGCTCCCCCTATTTCTGCTCCACTGGTGCCAATATTGATATTAGCAATACCACAATCACTTCCTGCAGCACTCAAAAAACGTTCGGCTTCTTGAACATTGTCTGTAAAAATAGCAGAACTCAACCCTTGTTTTACATCATTTTGGAGCTGGATGGCTTCATCCAATGTTTGATAAGGGATTAGATAAACAATAGGTCCAAAGGTCTCTTCTTGTACAATATTATAATGGTTTTGAGCAGATGCTATACATGGTTTTACATAGCATCCGCTTTCATATCCCTCACCCGATAACACTTCTCCACCTGTCAACACTTCTCCACCCTCATTCTTTAATGATTGGACTGCTTGAGTGAATGTGCTTACAGCATCGGTATCAATCAATGGTCCAACATGATTATGCTCATCCAACGGATTGCCTATTCGGAGTTGTCCATATGCATTGACTAATTTGTTTTTGAATGTATCAAAAATGGATTCATGAATGAGGAGCCTTCTCGTACTTGTACATCGTTGACCAGCTGTTCCCACACAACCAAAAACAGCAGCTATAAGTGCATTGTCCAGGTTGGCATGTTTAGATATAATTACCGCGTTATTTCCGCCAAGTTCCAACAGAGAACTTCCTAGTCGTGCACCCACAACTTCACTTACTCTTTTCCCCATTCGGGTACTTCCTGTTGCACTCACCATGGGTATGCGTTTGTCTTTGGCTATACACTCTCCGATTTTGTAGTCTCCAATTACTAAGTTGAATATCCCTTCAGGTAAATCATTCTCAGAAATGATGCTCTCCAATAGTCGGTGACAAGCAATGGCTGTCAAAGGAGTTTTTTCGCTCGGTTTCCAAACACATACATCACCACATACAGCAGCTATCATGCTATTCCAAGCCCATACGGCTACAGGGAAATTGAATGCAGAGATGATTCCAACTATACCCAAAGGATGCCATTGCTCGTACATGCGATGATTCGGACGTTCGCTATGCATCGTTAGGCCATACAGTTGCCTTGATAACCCAACTGCAAAATCACAGATATCAATCATTTCTTGAACTTCTCCAAGACCTTCTTGATAGCTTTTGCCCATTTCTAGACTTACTAATTTTCCCAAGTTTTCTTTATGAGTTCGGAGTTTCATACCATATTGTCTTACAATAGAACCACGTTTTGGAGCAGGCACTGATTTCCAAAATTCGGCCGCTTTTTGAGCTTGAAGAATTACGGTTTCATAATCGCTCTCACTGGCATAAACCACTTCGCCTAATTGGGACCCATCTACGGGGGAATATACTTTCTTGGTTTCAGTATTGTTGGAAGTTATCCATTGAGTTCCAGTACATAGACTTGTATTAGTAGAAGTTACATTTAAATTATGAAGCAGTTCTTTGGTTGATTCTAACATGATAATTGATTCTTCACAAATGTATCAATTTGAAGTTCAAGGCAAGGTGATGAGAAATTGATTGAGTGATTTATGATAGGCTTATCATAGCAAATTCTTAATTTTGCAGACATAATTATGAAGTACAAAGCACTCAACTCGCAACTATTCATCCAGAACCGCACCCGTTTTGTTTCTC